>DATKJN010000541.1:0-3840 GCA_035543655.1 Burkholderiaceae bacterium
CTCACGCTGGACATCGAGCTCTTCACGCTGGCCCACTATCGCGCCAGCATCGAGCCGCAGAACGATCTGTGTGCCTTGTGGAAAGACGTCTTCCGGGCCCACTGGAAAGAAGAAGTCCAGCACGCGGCGCTCGACGAACTCGAGTTCGTGCGCGAGAACGCGCGCCTCGACGCGGCTGAACGCGACACGGCCGTGGGTGACCTGATCGACCTCGTGGTGGCTGTCGACGGCATCCTTCAAACACAGGCGCGCGCCGATGCGAGCTACTTCGCATCGATCGTCGCCGGGCACTACACCGATGCGCAACGCAGCGCGGTGGCCGACGGCGTGCTCAAGGCGTATCGCTGGCAGTACATCGTGTCGGGCGTGACGGAGCCGCGCTTTCAGAAGGTGCTGTTCGGCATGCTCGACGAGACCCAGACGGCACGGGTCACCACTGCACTGCAGCCGCTCCTGCGCGCGATGCCCGCCGCCTCGCCCGCCGCGCCCCGCCACTAGCAGGGCACAACGATCCTTCATCCACCGCAGGAGCACAGCGCATGAACCACTTGCCCGAGACCATGCTGGTGGGCTTTGCCGCCTGGACGCTGCTGCTGCTGCTCGCCACGGTGGGCGTCTACCGGTTCGCCCGCATCTTTGGCGGCCGCGCCGGAATGGGCGACTTTCCGGCCGACAAGGTCGAAGGACAGGGTTGGTACGTGCGCGCCATGCGCGCGCACGCCAACTGCATCGAGAACCTGCCGGTGTTTGCCGTGCTGGTGTACGCACTGCGCGCCTGCGGCGTGGAGCATCCCGCGGTGGGCCCGCTGTGCGTGGCCATTCTGGCGGCGCGGATCGCGCAGTCGCTGGTGCACGTGAGCGTGGTGCAGACCGACCGCGTGGTGTCGGTGCGCTTCACGCTCTACTTCGTGCAGTTTCTCTGCTTCAGCGCACTGATCGCGCTGATCGTTTGGCGCGCTTGACCTCCGGCGGCGCCTCGGCACCGTGCTGGCGGCGCCACGAAGCCGGGGGCACGCCGAACTCGCGCTTGAAGGCGCGGCTGAAGGCTGCATCGGTCTCGTAGCCGACCTCGAGCGCGATCTGCATCAGGCTCGAGCCGCTGCGCCGCAGCAGGTTCGACGCAATCGCCATGCGCCACCGGGCCAGGTATTGAATCGGCGACTGTCCGACGTAGTGGGTGAACTTCTCGGCGAGCACCGAGCGCGAGGCACCCGCCTCGCGCGCCAGGCTCTCGATCGTCCAGGGATGCGCCGGCCTCTCGTGCATCAGCGCGAGGCACTTGCCCACCGCACGATCGCGCAAGCCCGCCAGCCAGCCGGTCTGGCCATCGGGCATGCGCGAGATGTGGCGGCGCAGCGTCTCGACCACCAGCACCTCGGACAGCTTGGCCAGCACGCCTTCGCCGCCCGGCTCGGTGGCAGCCGCCTCCGCCACCGCATAGACGAACGAACGCTCCAGCCAGTCGGCCTTTTCGTCGCGCAGCCGCACCGTGACCACCCTGGGCAACGCCGTCAAGAGCGGCCGGCACAGGATGGGATCGCACGACAGGTAGCCGCAGATGATGCGCGTGGGCTCGCCGCCGCCGCCCAGCTGCAGCTCATCGGGCCGGTCTCGCAGCAGGGTCTGCACGTCGAGCAGCGGGCCGCGCCCGCCAGCGCCGGCCGAGGCCATGGTGTGCGCATCGCCGTGCGGGAACAGGATGATGTCGCCGGCCTGCACCTGGAACGGCGGCAGGCCGTGGAGCTGCACGGTGCACGCGCCGTCGACGAAGAAGTGATAGAAGAGCAGGCGCCGGGAGCGGGCGTCCACCTGCCGCGCCACCGCGTCGGCCTGTGGAGACGCCAGACACCACGGTGCTGTGAACCGGGCCTTGAAGAAGATCGCGCTGTCGAACTGCAGGACCTTCAGCACCTCGGACAAGGCATCCACACGTCCTCACTGTTGGTGGCGCTTAAGGCGCGCGCTTTCGCGTCGAGTTATGGCGCCGCGTGCCCGACGCCCTTGTGGCAGTCGATGCAAGTGGCACGGCCATCGAGCGCCGGCGCGTGCAGGGCCCGCACCATGTCCTGCTGCTTGGCGAGAACTTCACTGGAGAACTCGTGACAGCCACGGCAGGCGCGCGAATCGTTGCTCTTGTACTCGACCCACACCAGGTTGGCCATGTGCATGCGCTGCTGCCGAAACTTGTCCTCCGTGGAGATGACGCCGCGGATTTCGCCGATGACATCCTTCGTGCCGGCCACCGCCTTGTACCAAAGCAGCTCGGGATAGTCCCTGGGAATGTGGCAGTCGTGGCAGGTCGCACGGATGCCGGTGCGGCTCGCACCATGGATGCTTTGCTGGTGTTCCTTCGCGACCCATTGCATCGAGTGACATGCCGTGCCGCAGAATTGGTCGGTGCCCGTCACATGGACCATCACTTGGGTGCCGATGACTCCAATGGCACCCACCATGAGCCCCACGGTGACGAGCGTCAGCACGGACCAGCGGGCACTCGGGCTGTGCAGACGCCGCCATGCCCGCACCAGCGCGCCAGGCTGGCCTCGTGCTCGGTCTGTTGGCGGCGTTGGGGCCATTGCCCTCAGCGCTTTGCCGGCGGCGGTGGCGGCAACTTGACCACGGGGATGGTCGGCTTGAAGGCCGGGTCACGCAGCGCGATCTGGCCCTGGCGCGCGAAGTCGATCGATTCGCCGAGGATCCGCGCCGCCTCCTGCGGCGCATGGAAGCCCGTCGAGTTCTCTGCTTCGACGAAGTCCAAATAGAACTGTGAGCGTCGCTGCAGATAGCGGGCGGCGGACAGGTCCGTCTCCTTGCGCCCCCCGGCCTTGGCCGCCTTCAAGTCGTCGATCAAGCCAACCACCGCGGTCATCGCCTTCTCGCGAAGCGCCCAGTGGCGATCCTGGATCTGGTGGACACGGGCCTGCAGGTCCTCGGCGGTGGCCTTCTCGTCGTGCTTCTTGTGGCAGCCGACGCATGCGGCCTCCACGTTCAACATGGGGCTGCGCACCCAATGATCGGTGAATGACTTGGAGATCGACGGCATATGGCAATCGGCACAGGTGACACCGGCGCGCGCATGGGGGCCTTGATTCCACATCTCGAACTCCGGATGCTGGGCCTTCAGCGCGGGGGCGCCGGTGTCCTTGTGGGTCCAGTCACGGAATCCGATCTCGTCGTAGTACGCGGTGATCTGCTCGACCCTGAGGCCCTTCGACCACGGATAGACCAGGCGCTTGTCGTCACCCTTGAAGTAGTACTCGACGTGGCACTGGCCGCACACATAGGCGCGCATCTCGGCGGAGGAGGCGTGCTTGTTCACGTCGTAGTCCTTCACACCCAGTGACGCCTTGTAGGCACGCATGCCTTCGATGAACGCGGGCCGCGTGACTCGCAACGCAAGCGTCTTCCCATCGTGGCAGTCGATGCAGGCGACCGGATGGCTCACGAGCTTGGATGCCTCGGCATAGGGCATCGCGTTGATCTTCTCGAAGCCCTTGGTGATGTCGCCGTTGCCCGCCCGCTTGTACGCGAGGTACATCGAGGCATGACAGTTCACGCAGGCTCCGGGCTGCTTCACGACCACCTGGCGCTTCGTGAGGCGCTGGTCCTCGAGCATGTGGGCGTGGCCGCGCTCCTCGCGAAAGTCTTCCGAGAAGGCGTAGCCCTGCCAGATGGCCTTGAGGCCCTTGTCTTCCTCCACCTTGGAGCGCGCCACCACCGAGCGCGGGTCTGCCTGGGTCGGCGTGTGCGGCACGGCCTCACTGCCGCCATGCTTGGTGCGCTGCATGTCAACCGACTTCTTGTAGAGCTCGTAGTGCTTCGGAAACGCCTTGCCCCATT
>DATKJN010000542.1:0-2186 GCA_035543655.1 Burkholderiaceae bacterium
CACAACGACTTCTCGGTGCTGTACGTGGCGCAGAACTCCAACTCGGCGCTGCCGCTGCACTACCGGCTCGCCGGCGTGTGGGGCGGCCACGAGGGTTCGCTGCTGCTGTGGCTGCTGATGCTCAACCTGTGGATGCTGGCGGTGTCGCAGTTCAGCTCGCACCTGCCCGAACCCGTGGTGGCACGCATCCTGGCGGTGATGGGCCTGGTCAGCATGGGCTTCCTGCTGTTCATGCTGCTCACGTCGAACCCCTTCGACCGCCTGCTGCCAGGGGCACCCGACGGCCGCGACCTGAACCCGCTGCTGCAGGACCCCGGCATGGTGTTCCACCCGCCGATGCTCTACATGGGTTACGTCGGCTTCTCGGTGGCTTTCGCGTTCGCCATCGCGGCGCTGATCGGCGGCAACCTCGACGCCACCTGGGCGCGCTGGACGCGCCCCTGGACCACCGCGGCCTGGATCTTCCTCACGCTGGGCATCGCGCTGGGCAGCTGGTGGGCCTACTACGAGCTCGGCTGGGGCGGCTGGTGGTTCTGGGATCCGGTGGAGAACGCGTCGTTCATGCCGTGGCTGGTGGGTACCGCGCTGATCCACTCGCTGGCGGTGACCGAGAAGCGCGGTGCGTTCAAGTCCTGGACCGTGCTGCTGGCGATCATGGCGTTCTCGCTGTCGCTGCTCGGCACCTTTCTCGTCCGCTCGGGCGTGTTGTCGTCGGTGCATGCGTTTGCCACCGATCCGAAGCGCGGTCTGTTCATCCTCGCCTTCCTGGTGATCGTGATCGGCGGCTCGCTGATCCTGTACGCGTGGCGCGCACCGCAGGTGGGTTTGGGCGCGCGCTTCTCGGCGCTGTCGCGCGAGTCGCTGCTGCTCACCAACAACGTGCTGTTCGCGGTGGCGATGGCCACGGTGCTGCTCGGCACGCTGTATCCGTTGGCGCTCGATGCGCTGGGCATGGGCAAGATCTCGGTCGGGCCGCCCTACTTCGACAGCGTGTTCGTGCCGCTGATGGTGCCGATCGTGTTTCTGATGGGCGTGGGGCCGTTGGCGCGCTGGCGTCAGGCCGAGGTGCCCGATCTGGCGCGGCGCCTGCGCTGGGCGCTCGGCCTCACCGTGCCGGCGGCGCTGGCCACCGGCTGGGCCGCGGGCAAGATCAGCGCGCTGGCCACGCTCGGCTTCGCGATGTCGTGGTGGATCGTGTTCGCGGTCGGCACCGATCTGGTCGAGCGCCTCAAGATCGGCAACGGCGTCGGCGGCAGCGTGTGGACCCGCGCGCGCCAGCTGCCGCGCACCATGCTCGGCATGATGGTCGCCCACCTCGGCGTGGCCGCGTTCGCCTTCGGCGTCAGCATGGTCAAGAGCTACGAGGTCGAACGCGACCTGAAGATGGACGTGGGCGACACCACCGAAATCGCCGGCTACGTGTTCACCTTCCGCGGCGTGCGCGAACGCGCCGGACCGAACTACGGCGCCGCGCAGGGCTTGATCGAGGTCACGCGCGATGGCAAGGCGGTGACGACGATGCACCCCGAGAAACGCATCTACCGCGTGCAGCAGAACCCGATGACCGAGGCGGCGATTGACACCGGCTTCACGCGCGATCTCTACGTGTCGCTGGGCGAGCCCGACGGCAACACCGCGTGGATCGTGCGCGTGTACTACAAGCCGTTCGTCGACTGGATCTGGGGCGGCTGCGTGTTGATGGCGCTGGGCGGCCTGCTCGCCGCCAGCGATCGGCGCTACCGTGTCACGCAGCGCGAGCAGGCGAAGGCCGAGACCTCGCCGCTGGCGGCCTCCGTGCGATGAAGGGCAGCCTGCGCTTCATCATCCCGCTGGCGATCTTTCTGGTGCTGGTGGGCTTTCTGGCTGCGGGACTCAAGCTCGATCCGCGCGCCGTGCCGTCGCCGCTGATCGGCAAACCGGCGCCGGGCTTTGCACTGCCGCGCCTGGACGACCCCAACACCACGATCCAGCGCGACGCGATGCTGGGCAAGGCGTGGGTGCTCAACGTTTGGGCCTCGTGGTGCGGGCCCTGCCGTGACGAGCATCCGCACATCGTCGCGTTCGCCAAGACCCGGCAGGCCCCGGTGATCGGGCTCAACTACAAGGACAAGCGCGACGATGCACGGGCATGGCTGAAGCAGCTCGGCGACCCGTACGAGCTGTCGCTGTCGGACCTCGACGGCCGC
>DATKJN010000543.1:0-3905 GCA_035543655.1 Burkholderiaceae bacterium
GCACTCGATCTGCAGGCGCTCGACGCCTGCAACCTGGTGCGCGAATCGCTGACCGACGGCAACGACGCCAGCTGGCTTCGCGCCCAGCGCCACCACCAGGTGCCGATGCCGGCCGTGGTCGAGGCCGCCGCCGCGCGATGGATGGACGGCTGAGCGGCGCGCCTCAGAGCTCGGTGCGAATGCGCCACAGCTCGGGAAACAGCGTCACGTCGAGCATCTTGCGCAAATAGCCCACACCGCTGGTGCCGCCGGTGCCGCGCTTGAAGCCGATCACGCGTTCCACCGTGGTGACGTGGCGGAAACGCCAGAGCCGGAACGCATCCTCCAGATCGACCAGCTCCTCGCCGAGTTGGTACAGGTCCCACTGCGCCGAAGGATTGCGGTAGACCACGAGCCACGCCTGTTCGACCTGCGCGTCACCCGCGTACGGCTGCGTCCAGTCGCGTTCGAGCCGGCTCGCGGGCACGGGCAGGCCCCGGCGCGCCAGCAAGCGCAGCGATTCGTCATACAGCGACGGCGCATGCAGTGCCTGTTGCACCACGGCCGACCGCTCGGCGCTGTGCGCGTGCGGCTTGAGCATGGCGGCGTTCTTGTTGCCCATCATGAATTCGATGCAGCGGTACTGCCAGCTCTGAAAGCCGCTGCTCGAACTCAGGTAAGGACGAATGGCCGAGTACTCCGGCGGTGTCATCGTGCTCAGCACGTCCCACGCGTGCACCAACTGCTCCATGATGCGGCTCACGCGCGCCAGCATCTTGAACGCCGGCGCCAGGTCGTCGATGGCGATCGACGCGATCGCCGCGCGCAGCTCGTGCAGCATCAGCTTCATCCACAACTCGCTGGTCTGGTGCTGCACGATGAACAGCATCTCGTTGTGGTCCGGAGACAGCGGATGCTGCGCGCTGAGCACGGCGTCGAGATGCAGGTAGTCGCCATAACTCATCTCGGCGCTGAAATCGCGCGCGGCGCCGGCATCGTGCGCCGAGTCGCTGGGCTCGGTCATGGCATCTCCTGAAAGCGCGACACGCGTTGGCGTGCCGCTTGTGCTTGGTATTCTCACGCCTTCCCCATGCCCGCCGACCCCGCTTCATCCACGCGCGCCGGCCACAGCCTGACGCTGCAGTGGCAACGCATCAGCGCGGCGGTGCACGCCCGCACCGAGCATCTGCCGCCGACCACACGCGCCATGCTGTGGGCCGCAGCCGCGGGTTTCCTGTTCTCGGTGCTCAACGCGCTGATGCGCGCGCTGGCGCTCAGCGTCGACCCGTTTCAGGCGCAGTTCCTGCGCTACCTGTTCGGACTCATCGTGTTGCTGCCGATCGTGCTGCACCACGGCATCGCGCGCTACCGGCCACGCCACATCGGCGGGCAGTTTCTGCGCGGCGCCGCGCACACCCTCGGCCTGTGCCTGTGGTTCACCGCGTTGCCGAAGATCCCGCTGGCCGACATGACCGCCATCGGCTTCACCGGGCCGATCTTCATCCTGATCGGCGCCAGGCTCGCATTCAAAGAGCCGATGCGCTGGGAGCGCTGGGTGGCCACGCTGGCGGGCCTGGCCGGTGTGTTGATCGTCGTCGGACCGGCGCTGTCGGGCAGCGGCGGCGTGTACCACCTGGTCATGCTGGCGTCGGCGCCGGTGTTCGCCGCGTCGTTTCTCATCACCAAGGCCCTGACACGCTACGAGAGCACCGGCACGATCCTGGTGTGGCAATCGATCAGCGTCGCTCTGCTGAGCCTGCCGCTCGCGCTGCTGCATTGGCAAACCATCGGCGCGCTGCAATGGGCCGCGTTCGCGCTCACCGGGGTGCTCGGCAGTGCCGGTCACTATTGCCTCACGCGTTCGTTCACGCGCGCCGACATCTCGGCCACGCAGTCGGTGAAGTTCCTCGACCTGGTGTGGTCGGCGTTTCTCGGCCTCGCGCTGTTCGCCGACGTGCCGACCGTCTCCACGCTGATCGGCGGCACGTTGATCTGCGCCGGCACGGTGTGGTTGGCGCGGCGCGAATCACACTTGCGCGCCGGAAACGACGCAAAAGAATGAGCAGGGGGATGGTGGCCTGGGGCGGAATCGAACCACCGACACGCGGATTTTCAATCCGCTGCTCTACCAACTGAGCTACCAGGCCTGGGCCGTCCACGCAGCGCGCGGTGCGCTGCGCAAAGGGAGGGCGATTATAACGGGCGCCCTCGGCGCCAGTTCACACCGTGGTGCCGCGTTTGTTGCGCGTGAGGTCGACGCCCAGTTGCTTGAGCTTGCGGTACAGGTGGGTGCGTTCCAACCCGGTCTTCTCGGCCACGCGCGTCATCGAGCCGTTTTCCTTCGCCAGATGGAACTCGAAGTAGCTCTTCTCGAACGAGTCGCGCGCCTCGCGCAGCGGACGGTCGAGATCGAACGACTGCTCGGACTGGGGCCCGAGCGGCAGCGGCGCCAACATCGGCGCGATGCCGGCGCCGGGCATCGGCGCGTCATGCAGCAGGGCAGCCTCCATGCGGTACAAGGTGGGGCCGTTGCCGTTGCTGCTGCTCGGTGCCGGCCGCGGCGCCGGTTTGGCGAGCGACTGCTCCACGGCGCGCAGCAGCTTCTGCAGCGTGACCGGTTTCTCCAGGAAGGCTGAGGCGCCGAACTTCGTCGCCTCGACCGCCGTGTCGATGGTGCCGTGGCCACTCATCATGATCACCGGCATCGTCAACAGGTTCGCGGCACCCCACTCCTTGAGCAAGGTGATGCCATCCACATCGGGCATCCAGATGTCGAGCAGCACGAGATCGGGCCGCATGCGCTCGCGCACCGCGCGAGCCTCCGCGGCGTTCTCGGCCAGTTCGACTGAATGGCCTTCGTCCGACAGGATGTCGGACAGCAGGCCCCGGATGCCCAACTCGTCATCGACCACCAGAATCGTTGCCATCAGCGCTCAGTGCACCTGGGTTGCCGCTCCGCCTGCGTCTTGGGTTGTCTGAGCGCCCCCGGCGGTGGGTGTTGTGGGGCTCAGTCGTGAAAATGATAACGAAACTTGGGCCCCTGCGACCGGACCGTCGGCCACATCGTTTTGTCGCAGGTTGCCCAGGCGCACGCGCGCCCCGTGTTCGTCGGCGATCTTGCGCACCACGGCCAGGCCCAGGCCGGTGCCTTTGGATTTGGTCGTCACGTAGGGCTCGAATGCACGGCGCAAGACTTTGTCGGCGAATCCGGGTCCGTTGTCGGTGATGAGCAGGCGCACCGCGCGTGCTTCGTCGCCTGATCCATGGGCAAGCTCCGTGCGCAGCACCACGCGCCCGTCGGCGCTTTCGGCCACCGCATCAAAGGCGTTCTGCAGCAGATTGTGGATCACTTGGCGCACCTGGGTCGCGTCGCCCATGATCCACGGCAGTCCGTTGGCGAGTTGGACCTGCACGCGCCCCTGTTCCTGCGCCTGGCCGTACAGCGCGAGCACGTCCATCACCACCGCGTTCAAGTCGAGTGGCACCAACTGTGCGGACGGCAGGCGCGCGTAGTCGCGAAACTCGTCAACCAGCTGTTTCATCGCCTGCACCTGCGTGACGATGGTGCCGACCGAGCGCTCCAGCAGCGCACGTTCGCTGGCACCGAGCTGCGCCTCGAGCTTGTGGCGGATGCGCTCGGCCGACAGCTGGATCGGCATCAGCGGATTCTTGATCTCGTGCGCCAGGCGCCTCGCCACCTCGGACCAGGCGATCGAGCGCTGCGCCGACACCACCTCGGTGATGTCGTCGAACACCATCAGGCGCGCCTCGTTCGGCATCACCGCACCACGCACCAGCAGGTTGATGGTGGTCTGCTCGTTGACCTGCAGTTCGAACGCGTCCTGCCAGTGGTCGCGTTCGCCGGCCTCCGGGCTGGCGGTGTGCAACTCGTAGCGCTGCCAGACCTTGTGCGCGAAATCGGCCAT
>DATKJN010000544.1:0-3171 GCA_035543655.1 Burkholderiaceae bacterium
ATCCAGCTTCAACCCCTCTGGCAGCTGCGCCCGCTTGCCGCATGCCCCATCCAACTGCGCCTGGCCGTCTAGTTTGGCGCCACGCAGATCGGCATCAGTCAGGTTGGCGCTTCCTAGCAGCCTGTCGGACTTAACACGACGAATCGGCTTGGGTTAGAATCCGGGGACGCTGATTCGCTTTCTCCGCTTCCCGGACTTCTCCCGCATGAAGAACTTCCGTGCTGTCGACCGCGACACTGGCTTCCTGATGCCGCCATCGGTGGATGAATGGCTGCCGGAGAGGCATCTGGCGCGGTTCGTGGTGGAGGTGGTTGCCAGCCTCGACCTGCGGGCGATGACCGGCAGCTACCGCGGTTCCGGTGAGGCGTCGTATCACCCGGCGGTGCTGCTGGGCATCCTGGTCTACGGCTACGCCACCGGTGTGTTCTCCAGCCGCAAGCTGGAGCGGGCGACCCATGATTCGGTCGCGTTCCGCTTCGTTGCGGTCAATCAGCACCCGGACCACGACACCATTGCGGCGTTCCGGCGGCGCTTCCTCAAGCCGATCGAGGCCTTGTTCGTCGAGGTATTGCAACTCGCCCGTGAAATGGGCGTGCTGAAGCTGGGCACGATCGCGCTCGACGGCACCAAGATCCATGCCAACGCCAGCCGCCACAGCGCGCTGTCGTATGAGCATGCGGGCAAGATCGAGGCGCAGTTGCAGGCAGAAGTTGCCGAACTGATGGCCAAGGCTGAAGCGGCGGACCAGGCCGACGTGCCGGACGGGATGTCGATCCCTGAGGAGTTGGCCCGGCGCGAGCAGCGTCTGGCGGAAATCGCTCGGGCAAAGGCGATCATCGAGGCGCGGGCAAAGGAGCGGCACGGCCGCGAGCAGGCCGAGTACGATGCCACAATGGCAGCGCGCGAAGCCAAGGCCGCAGCCACCGGCAAGAAGCCTGGCGGCAGGCCGCCCACGCCGCCGGTGGCCGAGCCCGGCCCGACCGACCAGGTCAACCTGACCGACGAGGAGAGCCGCATCATGCCGGTGCCGGGCGGTGGCTTCGAGCAGTGCTACAACGCGCAGGCCGCGGTGGCGGCGGGCAGCCTGCTGGTGGTCGCCACTGACGTGGTGCAGGCCAGCAACGACAAGCAGCAGGTCGTGCCGATGCTGGCGAAGCTCGACAACCTGCCGGACGAGTTGGGCGCAATCGAAACGCTGCTGGCTGACACAGGATATTTCAGCGAGGCCAACGTGCAGGCCTGCGTGGCGGCGGAGATCGATCCGCTGCTCGCGATGGGACGCCAGCCGCACCACCCACCGCTCGCCGAGCGCTTCGCCCCAGCCCCGCCACCGCCGGACAACCCAACGCCGGTTGAGGCGATGGCGTATCGGCTGAAAACGCCTGAGGGCCGGGCGCTGTATGCCCTGCGCAAGCACACCCCCGAGCCGGTGTTCGGCATCATCAAATCAGCGCTCGGCTTCCGCCAGTTCCTGCTCCGTGGCCTCGACAACGTCCGCGGTGAGTGGAACCTGGTGACCATGGCGTACAACGTGAAACGGCTGTTCGCCCTCGCAGCCGCTGCCTGAGCCCCGTAAGGGGCTGTCACGGCAGAATTGATGCAGTGGCAGCACGATCTGGACCCCCGGGACGTGAATCAGGCGTCCCAACTTGGCAAAAGCGAGAAGGCGCCCTCCAAGGCGTCCCTACGCTCGCTGGTTCCGCACAGCCAAACCCTCCGGCTGACAACTCAACTCCGACAGGCTGCTAGGGAAAACCACCCTGAGCCATCTGAAAACGTAGCCATGTAATCACGCGCTTGTGACTTGTACCAGGCGGCCGGATCGATTCCAATCCAGCGATGTATATCGAAGCCGTCCCGAACCGGAACTCGCCCCCCGCCATTCTGCTGCGTGAGAGCTACCGCGCGGGCGGCAAGGTCCGCAAACGCACGCTGTGCAACCTCTCCGGCTGGTCGCCCGCCCATGTCGAAGGCCTGCGCGGCGTGCTCAAGGGTGGCACCGTGATCCCCGCCGAGCATGACGCCTTCACCGTCACCCGCAGCCTGCCCCATGGCCATGTCGCCGCCGCGCTGGGTACGGCGCGCAAGATCGGCCTCGACCGCCTCCTCGGCCCCGATGGCAACCGCTGCCGCGACCTCGTTTTGGCCATGCTGGCTGGCCGTATCCTCGATCCGGTTTCCAAGCTCGCCACCGCCCGGACACTGTCACCCGCCACGGCGTCCTCCAGCCTCGGCGAAGCGCTCGGCCTTGGCGAGGTCAGTGATGCCGAACTCTACACCGCACTCGACTGGTTGCTGGAGCGCCAAGCCGCCATCGAGACCGCATTGGCCGGGCGCCACCTCCAGAACGGCACGCTGGTGCTCTACGACGTCTCCTCGAGCTACATGGAAGGCCGCTGCTGTCCACTGGCCAAACGTGGCTACAGTCGTGATGGCAAGAAGGGCACGCTCCAGATCGTCTACGGCCTGCTCTGTGCCCCCGACGGCTGTCCGGTCGCCATCGAGGTGTTCGAAGGCAACACCGGCGATCCGACGACGCTGGCACCGCAGATCGACAAGCTCAAACAGCGCTTCGGCCTTGAGTATGTCGTTCTGGTCGGCGACCGTGGCATGATCACCGAAGCGCGCATCAGCGCCGACATCAAATCCGCAGGCCTGGACTGGATTACCGCACTGCGTGCTCTGGCGATCAAGGAACTGCTGGACAGCGGCGTGATCCAGCTTACGCTGTTCGACCAGCGCGACATGGCTTCCATCCCGTCACCGGACTTTCCCGGCGAGCGGCTGGTGGTCTGCCGCAATCCCGATCTCGCCGCCGAACGCGCCCGCAAGCGTGACGAACTGTTGACGGCCACCGAGAAGGACCTCGCTCCCATCAAGGCCAGGGTCGAGCGCAAACGCAATCCGCTGCGTGGCACCGCCGAGATCGCACGCGCCGTCGGCGAAGTGTTCAACACCCACAAGATGAAAAAGCATGTCGATCTGACGATCACCGACGACGCTTTCAGCTATACCCGCAAAACAGCCGAGATCGCCGCCGAGGCGGCCACCGACGGGCTTTATGTCGTGCGCACCAGCCTGGCCAAGGCGACGCTCGGCGATGCCGATACAGTGCGCAGCTACAAATCCCTGGCCCTGGTGGAGATGGCCTGAACGCAAATGACAAATTCT
>DATKJN010000545.1:0-3526 GCA_035543655.1 Burkholderiaceae bacterium
CTGCGCCGGTCGACGAAGCTCAAGTCGTGCAGCAGCACCAGGCTGGCGGCGTTCGATCGTTCCGGATTGAGCGCAAACACGCCCACGTGCACGGCGCCGGTGCGCAGCTCCAGCCGCTGTTCGGTCTCGCGCGCCACGCGACGCGCGTCGGCGCAGCTCAGCGACGGCGGGTACGCCGAGCTGTTGCGCATCAGGTGGTTGTCGTTGGAGCACAGGCCGATGGCCACCAGCCGCTCGTCGCGCGCGGCGCGCTCGATCAACGCCTGCAGCCGCTGCATCGAGCCGCCCGCCAGCGCATCTTCGAGCGAATCGGACAGTGCATTGGCAACGGCGGTGCCGCGCGTGTTCAGATCACGCGAGAACCAGCGCAGGGTCAGCTGGTCCATCAAGGGCAGTACGACCAGTGCCGCGATGACCAGTGCAACCAGCAACGGAATCAGAAACCGCAGCTGCAGTTGTAGGGTCTTCATTCAATCGGTATTGTCGCGACGATTGATTCCTATTTGCAAACCGGGGTCCAAACAATCCGGCGCGCACCGTGCCGCAAAAATTTCAAACAGTGCCGCAAACGAGTGATCCCCCGACCGGACCGGCCCGCCCCGCCCCTCCGGTGCGCACTGAAGGGCACCCGCGTTGGCCGCTCGATCTGGCGATGATCGGCAACTGCTCGGTCAGCGCGCTGATCGATGGGCAAGGTGGCGTGGTGTGGTGCTGCATGCCGCGCTTCGATGGCGATCCGGTGTTCCATGCCCTGTTGGGTTCACCGAACGGCGACGACGGCCAGCTGCGCATCGACCTCGAAGGGCTCGAGCGCACCGAGCAGGCGTACGACCCCGGCACCGCGATCGTGCGCACACGCCTGTTCGATGCCAAGGGCCAGGGTGTGGAGATCACCGACTTCGCACCGCGCTTTGCGCACCATGGCCGCTCGTTCAAGCCGGCGCAATTGGTGCGCCGCCTGCGCCCGATCAACGGGCATCCGCGCATCCGCATCGTGCTGCGGCCACGCGGCGAATGGGGCAGCGTGGCCCCCACGCTGACCCGCGGCAGCAACCACCTTCGTTATGTGTTGCCGGTGACCACGCTGCGCGTCAACACCAGCGCGCCGGCAACCTACGTGGCCGAGGGCATCTGGTTCTCGCTGCATTCGCCGGTGAGCCTGCTGATCGGCCCCGACGAAACGCTGTCGGGCGGCATCGACGAGACCGCGCGCGACTTCGAGGAACAGACTTCGTTGTATTGGCGACACTGGACACGCCGCCTCGCGCTGCCGCTGGAGTGGCAGGAGGCGGTGATCCGCGCCGCCATCACCCTCAAGCTGTGCCAGTTCGAGGAAACCGGCGCGATCGTCGCGGCGATGACCACCAGCATCCCCGAAGCCCCCGACAGCGGGCGCAACTGGGACTACCGCTACTGCTGGATCCGCGATGCGTTCTTCGTCGTGCGCGCGCTCAACGCGCTGTCCGAGGTCGGCACGATGGAAGACTACCTGCGCTGGCTGCACGACGTGGTGCGCGGGGCCGAGGGCCACATCCAGCCGCTGTACGGCCTCGGCCTGGAGCGCGAGCTCACCGAGCGCATCGTCACGTCGCTGCCGGGCTTCGCCGGCATGGGCCCGGTGCGTGTGGGCAACCAGGCGTTCGAGCACTTCCAGCACGACGTGTACGGCAACATCGTGCTCGGCTCGGCGCAGGCCTTTCACGACCACCGGCTGTTCCGCCGCGCCGACCGCCACGACTTCGAGTTGCTCGAGCGCGTGGGCGAGCAGGCGTGGAAGCTGCACGACCAGCCCGACGCCGGCATGTGGGAGCTGCGCACCAAAGCGCGCGTGCACACCTCGTCGTCGTTGATGTGCTGGGCCGCGTGCGACCGGCTGTCCAAAGCCGCGCTGGTGCTGGCGGTACCCGAGCGGGCGGTGCACTGGCGCGAGCGCGCCGACCGCATCCGGCAGCGCATCCTCGACTCGGCCTGGAACGAGGAGCGCAAGGCGTTTGCCGCCGCGTTCGGCGCGCGCGACCTCGATGCCAGCGTGCTGCTGATGGCCGAAGTGGGCTTTCTGCCGGCCTCGGACCCGCGCTTCATCAGCACGGTCGACGTGTTGGAGCGCACGCTGTGCGACGGCCCGTTCATGCGCCGCTACGAGGCGCCCGATGATTTCGGGCTGCCGCAGACGGCGTTCAACGTGTGCGCGTTCTGGCGCGTCGATGCGCTGGCCCGCATCGGTCGGCTCGAGCAGGCGCGCGAGAATTTCGAGGCGCTGCTGGCCCATCGCAACCCGATGGGCCTGCTGTCGGAAGACCTCGACCCCAAGAGCGGGCGCCTGTGGGGCAACTTCCCGCAGACCTACTCGATGGTGGGCATCATCAACGGCGCGATGCTGCTGTCCAAGCCCTGGAGCGTGGCCGTCTGAGCGGCCTTCTCCGAGCGCTCAGAAGCTCGCGAAGCGCGCCTTGAACTCGACGGCCGCCTGGTTGCCGCGGGCGTTGCTGATGATCTGGAACGCGGTCTGCAGCAGCGGGCCGAGCTGTTCGCGCGACGTGGCCTTCTCCATCTTCATCGCCAATGCCTCGCCGGCCGGACCGGTCAGGTCGTTGAAGGCCCGAACGGCTTCGGCGCGGAAGGCGGGAAACGGCTTTTCGCCACTGGCTGCCTCGGCGGCGGCCTTCTTCGGCGAGGCTTCTTCGGCTGCCGTCGACTTCTTCGGCGGCGGTTCGGCGACGGAGGCGACCTCGATGTAGCCGAGTGTCAGCAGCTCCTCGAGCGTCTCGCTCGGATGCTGCTTGATCAGCTGGCCCAGCTCGCCTTCATTGCGCGTGCCATCCACGAGAATCAATGCGGTGCGCAGCCGCGGCACCAAGCGGTTGGCGCGCGTCGCGATCTCGTCGACGCCCTTGTCGGTCTTCCGGAAAATCCTGGTCATGCCGAGACTTCCTACGATCGAGCCCGCGGCCATCGGGGTGATGGGCGGGCTCGGTGCTCCCCGAAGTTGACGCGTAGCTTACATCCACCTTCGTTTGCATCAAGCTGCAACTACTTCACGGCCGGCATCAATTCCAGGCCAGGCATCACGCCAGGCGGCGATTTGCACGCCCCGGGGACCCGACGAAGGGTGGTGGCTCTGCGAACCCAATCGCCCAGGCGCTTGCTGCACCATTGATGGCCCACCGGTCGATCCCAGCAGCTTTGCGGTAAAAGCAACGCTCATGCGCCTGAGCGATGGCATCCGCCGGCACGGCTTTCGCAAGTGGTACGAGCGCGAGCTGCTGCAAAGCCATGCGCATCTGGCGCTCACCTTCGTGTGCGCGATCGGTCTGTTCGCGGCGTTCGAGGCGGCGATGCATTTCACCACCTGGGCCGATCGGGCGATCGATGCGATCGCCATCATCGCCTGTGGTGGCATCGGCGTGTGGGCACTGCGGCGGTACCTCTACCTGTTGATGCATGCCGAACATGCGGCCAACCAGGCCGACTGTCCGCAGTGCGGTGCCTACGCGCGCTTCACGTTGGTGGACGGGGCGGGCACGAC
>DATKJN010000546.1:0-9569 GCA_035543655.1 Burkholderiaceae bacterium
CGGTCACGGTGGCCACCGATGTGTACTCGCTGGGCGTGGTGCTGTACGAGCTGCTCACCGGCGAGCGGCCCTATCGGGTGGACCGCTACAGCGCGGCCGCGCTCGAAGACGCGATCCAGCGCGCCGACGTGGCACCGGCGAGCTCGCGCGTGGCGGGTGATCGCAAACGGGCGCGCGCCCTGCGCGGCGACATCGACACCATTCTCGACAAGGCGCTGCGCAAGGACGCGGCGCAGCGCTACGCCAGCGTCGATGCGATGTCGGCCGACGTGCGGCGCCACCTCGACGGGCAGCCGGTGTGGGCGCAGCGCCCGAGCTGGCGCTACCGCACGCACAAGTTCGTCACCCGCCACCGGTTCGCGCTGCTGGCCGCCGGCGGCGTCGCGGCATCGTTGCTGCTCGGCCTCGGCACGGCGTTGTGGCAGGCGCGCGAGGCGCGCATCCAGGCGGAGGCGGCGCAACGCGAGGCGCAGCGCGCGCAGGCGGTGCAGGACGTGCTGCTGTCGATCTTCAAGGCCAACTCGCTGCAGCAGCCCGACCCGATCAAGGCCCGCAACACCACCGCGCGCGAGCTGCTCGACATCGGCGCCGCCAAGGCGGTGAACACGCTGCAGGGTGCGCCCGAGGCGCAAGACGCCGTGCTCGACACGCTGGCCGACATGTACTACCAGCTCGAGCTGGCCGAGGAGGCGGCGCGCATGCGCATGCAGCGCGCCGACGCGCTCAAGCGCGCCTATGGCGCAAAAGACCCGCGCGTGGCCGGCGCGCTGCTGTCGTACGCCGAGGACGTCGCCGCCACCGAGCTGCCGCTGCGTGCGGTGCCGGCGCTGGCGGAGGCGCGGCGCATCGTCGAGGCCGGCGCCGATGCGGCCTCACCGTTGCGCGGCTGGGTGCGCCTGAGTTCCACGCGCGTGCAGCAGTACCTGTCGCTGCCGGCGATGCGCGACGACGCGCAGGCCGCGCTGCGCCACTTCGAACAGCACCCGGATCAATGGACCGATCGTTTTCATTCGCTGCAGGCGGTGGCCCGGGCGCACTTCATCGCCGGCGAGTTCGCGCAGGCTGAAGCTCGCCACCGCGCCGCGATCGAGTTGGCCGAACGCCAGAACGGCGGCCCGACGGTGTGGTCGATCACGCCGACGGTGCAGCTGGCCGAGGCGCAGATCAACAGCCTGCAATACGACGCGGCGGAGCAGAACCTGCGCGCCGCGCTGGCGCTGGCCGTCAAGTTGCAAGGCGAGCGCAGCGGCGCGGCGCTGCAAACGCAAGTGAAGCTCGGCGCGTTCCTGCATGCCACCGGCAAGCGCGAGGAGGGCGCACGCCTGATTGCCGACGCGCAAGCCGCCATCCAGCAACCCGACGCGCGCGCCACGGCCGATGCCGCCGATGCGGTGCGGCGCACCGTGGGCACGCTGGCGCAGGCCGAGGGCTACATCGACCGTGCGCTGCCGGCGCTCCAAGGCCAGGTGAACGAGCTCCGGCGCCAGCTGCCGGGCTCGCTGCCGCTGGCGCGCACGCTGCTGCTGCATGCCGCGCCGCTGATCGCCCTCGGCCGTTATGACGCCGCCGCGCGCGACCTCGACGAGGCCTGGCAGCTGTACCTCACCACCAGCGGCGGTGCGGCCGACCCGGCCGGCGGCAATCGCTTCCGGCTGGAGCGCGCGCGGCTCGAGCTCGCGCGCGCAAATCCGAGCGGCGCCGAGACCGAGCTGCAGGCCGTGATGGTGCCGCGCGACGCCGCCGCATGGCCGCTGCAGCCCGACGCGGTGCAGGCCCAATTGCTGCTGGCCCAGCTGCGGCTGCAGCAACAGCGCCCCGCCGATGCCGAAGCGCTGGCCGCGCAGGGGCTGGCACAGGTGGAACGCTCGCCGTTGCGCGCGCGTTTCGCCGTGCTGGAGGCCGAGGCGTTGCTGCGCCTGGGTCAGGCGCGCCAGCGCGATGGCCGAGCCGCCGCCGCGCGCGCGCCGCTGGAGCGTGCGCTGGCGCTGTATGCCGCCAACGAGGCACCGGTGAGTCCGCGCGTCGCCGCAGCGCAGGTCGCGCTGGCCGAGTGCTGGATCGACCTTCAGGATCGCGCGTCGGCCCAGGCGCTGCTTGCGCAGGCCGCTCGGGCGCAAGCCGCACACGCCGAACTGGGTCCCCACCTCGTGGCACCGCTCCGGGTCGCGCAGGCGCGCCTGCGCGGCGCGGTGCGCTAGACGGGACTCAGCTCCTGTCGTCGTCGACAGGCGGCTGCGACTCCGGCTCGTCGAGCCACTGCGCCGGGATCGTGTCGGGCGGATCCTCGCGCACCTCGAGTCCTTGCCAGAGGTCGAACGACGACTCGCGCCACCAACGGTCCACCTTCACCGGCTTGAGCTCGCTCGGTGCCTGGGTTTGACCGGGTGTGTTGACCGGAGATGCGTTCTGCAGGCCGGACGGTTTGTAGACGAAACGAATGGTGCCCATCGTGTGATACGCGCGTCCTCCGCGCGGCACCCGCGGACTGCGCACCGCGGGGAGTTCCGCTTATACGCCTGAATGCGGCGATGCAACAGCCGGGATGCCCGCAAGGCGGTCTACGAATTAGGGCCCCTGCTACCCTGCCGCTCCCCACGGCCCTCTGAATGCCCCATGCTGGACCCGGTTTGCACTCTTTTGCCGTCATCGGTGCGCTCGATGGGGCTGCCGCTGGCTGTGGCGCTGGCCGCGGTGTCCGCCGGTGCGCAGGACGAGGTTCCGTTCGTCGTCTCGCCCGAGCCGGTGACGCTGGCGATGCTCTCGATCGCACGCGTCGGGCCGCGCGACGTCGTGCTCGACCTCGGCTCGGGTGACGGACGCATCGTGATCACCGCGGCCAAGCGCTTCGGCGCGCGCGGGCTGGGTGTGGAGTTGTCGCCGCAGTTGGTGGAGCAAAGCCGCGACAACGCACGCCGCGCCGGCGTGGCCGATCGGGCGCAGTTCCGCGTGCAGGACCTGTTCGAGACCGACCTCACGCAGGCGAGCGTGATCACGATGTACCTGCTGCCCGAAGTCAATCTGCAGCTGCGCCCCAAGTTGCTCGCGCTGGCGCCCGGCACCCGCATCGTCTCGCACGATTGGGACCTGGGCGAGTGGAAACCCGACCGCACGCAGGTGGTCGATGCACCCGACAAGAAGGTTGGGCTGGAGAAGAAGAGCCGGGTGCACCTGTGGACGGTACCGGCGCAGGTGGCGGGCACCTGGTGCGCAAAGGATGCCATGCTGCGCCTGGAGCAAACGTTTCAGGTGCTGGGCGCGCGCTTCACGAGACAGGGTGCGCCGCAGGCATTCGACGCGCACATCGAAGGCACCGTGGTTCACGCGGCGCAGACGCCGGGCAGCCTGCGCATGGCATTGCATCAGGATCGCTTGCGCGTCGACGTCGCACAAGGTCCGTTCGCAGCGCTGCGCGGCCTGTCGTTCTCGCGCAGCCGCGGTGACTCCTGTTGATGAACGCGCGCGATTCCGCCACGCCGCCACGTCTGCATCCCGAGCGCCTGCACGGCCCGCCGCCGTCGGTGCAGCGGCCCAGCTACGTGCGCGATCGGCTGGCGCGCGGCATCGTGCACCTGGGCATCGGTGCGTTCGCCCGCGCTCACCTCGCAGCCGCCACCGAACAGGCGATCGAGGATTCGGGTGACTTGCGATGGGGCATGGTCGGCGTGTCGCTGCGCCACGCCGACACGCGCGACGCACTGGCGCCGCAACAAGGCCTCTACACGCTGGCCGAGTGCGATGCCGATGCGCGCGGCTGCCCGCGCCAGCGCTTGCGCGTGATCGGCTGCCTGGTCGACCTGCTGGTCGGGCCGGAGAACCCCGGGGCGGTGGTGCAGGCGATCGCGCATGCCGACACGCGCATCGTCAGCCTCACGATCACCGAGAAGGGCTACGTCGACAGCACGCCGGGCAACGCGGTGCAGGTGATCGTCGATGGCCTGGCGGCGCGGCGGGCAGCGGGCCGCGCCGGTGTCACCCTGCTGTCGCTCGACAACCTGCCGTCCAATGGCGCGCAACTGGCGCGGCGGGTGCGCGAGATGGCGGCCCACGATGGCGAGCTGGTGCAGTGGATCGACGCGCACTGCACCTTCCCCAACTCGATGGTCGATCGCATCGTGCCGCGCACCACCCCGGCCGATGCGGCCGCGGTCAGCGCGGCGCTGGGCCTGCATGACGCGGGGCCGGTGTTGGCCGAGCCGTTCTTCGATTGGGCGGTCGAAGACCGTTTCGCCGCCGGCCGCCCACCGTGGAGCGACCGGCTGGTGCGCGCTGTCGACGATGCCGCGCCGTGGGAGCAGATGAAGCTGCGGCTGGTCAACGGCGCGCACTCGCAGATCGCCTACCTCGGCGCGATGGCTGGCTGGCCGACCGTCGACGCGGCGGTTGCGAAGCCGGAGCTGGCCGCGCACGCGATGGCGCTGCTGCGCGACGAGATGGAGCCCACGCTGCCGCCGCAGGTGCCGGCCGACCGCGATGCCTACCGCGCCGCGCTGTTGCAGCGTTGGCGCAACCCGGCGCTGGCGCACCGCTGCCAGCAGATCGCGATGGACGGCTCGCAGAAGATCCCGCAGCGCTGGGTGCGGCCGCTGGCCGAGCGGCTGGCGAACCGGCAGCCGATCGACCGCCTGGCGCTCGGTGTCGCCGCCTGGTGCCACTACCTGCGCGGCGTCGACGAGGCCGGCGCGGCCTACCCGATCGACGATCCGCTGGCCGACACGCTGCGCGCGCTGCAGCAGCGCGCGCTGGCGGCGGGCGACGTGCGTGCCGAGGCGCGCGAGTGGCTGTCGCTGCACGCGGTGTTCGGACCGCTCACCGGCAACGAGACCTTGGCCGGTGCGCTGGGCATGTGGCTGTGGTCGCTGCGCGTGCGCGGCGTCGCCGCCACGCTGCGCTCGCTGGCCGAGCCGGCACAGCGCGCTCGCGGCTGACGCGACGCAAAACATCGCGAAAAACTGCCACAAACGGCAACCGGGTGTCCGCCGTGGCCGGGGCGGCGTGCGTTCTATGACAAGCTGCGCGCCAGCCGCTGAGGGGCTGCCTCGAGGCGCGTTGCGCGCACCCTCGAGCCACCCTCGGCGCCGTCTTCGAACCCTGGGCACCGCACCGCATCACGCGGCGCTGCCGGATGTTTTTGTCTGCTGTAGAGATGAACCTCCTGCCTTTCGACCGCGACACCCTCCTCACGCTATTGGCCCACTACAACGAGGCGGTGTGGCCGTGGCAGGTGCTGTGGCTGGCGCTGGCGTTCGCCGCGCTCGGGCTGCTGCATCCGGACACCCGCGGCGCGCTGAAGACGCGCGGCGTCGCAGCCATCCTCGCCGGCCTGTGGGCCTGGATGGCCGTGGTGTTTCATTTCGCCTTCTTCAGCACCATCCAGCCCGCCGCCTGGCTGTTCGGCGCGGTGTCGCTGCTGCAGGCGGCGGCGCTGGTGTGGTACGGCGTCGTGCACGACGGCTTCGCGTCGCGCGCGCCGGTGCCCCGCGTGCCCTGGCGCATCACCGCGGCCTGGGCGCTGATCGCCTACGCGCTGTTGGCTTACCCGCTGCTCGGCTGGGAGCAGGGCCTGCGCTTTCCCGCCACGCCGACCTTCAGTGTGCCGGGTCCGACCACCATCTACACGGTCGGCCTGCTGTTGCTCGCCGGTCCGGCAGTGCCTCGCGTGCTGTTCATCGTGCCGGTGCTGTGGGCGCTGGTCGGCTCGATGGCCGCGATGACGCTCGGCCTGACGCAAGACCTGATGCTGTGGCTGGCCGGCATCGCCGCGGTCGCTGCGATCGGTGCGCCCGCGCCGTCCGCGCCGCGGCTGGGCACCGACGCCAGCTGAACGCGGACACCCTGCCGGGCGCAGGGGATCCGCGCGACACGCGCACGCGGCAGGAGTAGAACCGCCGCAGGTGCTCGCATCGAAGCGGCACCGAGGAGGCTGCATGCGAAAACGCATCTACTGGCTGCTGCCCGACCTCACGAGCGCGCGTCGCGTGATGGACGACCTGCTGCTGGCGCGCATCGAGAACAGCCACATCCACTTCATGGCCCGCGAGGGCATCGACCTCACCGGGTTGCACGAGGCCAATCTGCTGCAGGCCAGCGACTTCGTGCGTTCGGCGCAGATGGGCATGGTGGTGGGAGCGGCGGTCGGCGCCGCCGCCGGCGCGCTGCTCACGCTGTCTTGGCTCGGCGATGCACTGTCGAAGCCGGCGCTGGTCGCCGCCCTGGCAGCGCTCGGCGCGGGCTTCGGCGCCTGGACCGCCAGCATGATCGGCGCCTCGATGCCGAGCCAGCGGCTGCGCCGCTTCGAGCCTGCGCTGGCGCGCGGCGAGATCCTGCTGATGGTCGACGTGCCCAACCTGCGCGTCAACGAGATCGAGGCCATGCTGCACGCCAAGCACAAGGAAGGCCACGACGAGGGCATCGAGCCCAACGTGCCGGCGTTCCCGTGAGTTAGGGCCTCAGTGGTCGTCGGCGAGGCCGCTGCAGTGCAGCCGCCATGCCGACAGCAGCGCGCCCCACCACAGCCCGACCTCGCGGCTGTGTTCGGCGCCGACCTTGCCGTGGCGCACCGGGTGGTCGGCCCTGAGCGCCGCCCAGCCGCTGTGCGTGACCGTGACCCGCGTGCCGCTGGCGCTGGGCTCGAACACCACCTCGACCTCGGTGCGCTCGGCCGGCGCGAAGTTGCGCGCGCGCCAATCAAAGAGCAGCCGGCGCGGTGGGTCCCACACCCGGATGCGGCCGATCTCGACCACGTGTTCCTGGGTGCCGACGCTGTACGACTCGAACACGCGGCCGCCCAGCTTGGGCTCGAGCGCGATCAGACCGCTGTCGCCGGGCGCGTTGCGAAAGCGCGGACCGCGACGCCACCACAGTTCGATCTCTTCGGTGAACAAGCGAAACGCGTCATGCGGCGTTACCGCCACGCCAACGGTGACGCGCGCGCGGTCGCCCGGTGGAGCGCCGCTCATCTCGCCCCCTTCGCGTCTTCGGGGCGCCCTTCCGACGGGGGCACCCGCCTTCGAAACGGCCGTGCGACGCTCATGGTTTGCGGCGGCGTGGCGCGGCTGCGCGCACGCTGCGTTCGGCATGCGCCTTGAACGCCTGCAACTGATCGGTCCACTCGTGCTGCATCGCCGCCGCCCAGTCGCTGAGCGTGGCGAACACATGCGGCTCCAGGCGGTACAGCCGCACGCGCGCATCGTGGGCCACCGCGTCGGCAGCCACCAGGCCGCTGCGTTCGAGCAGACGCAGGTGGCGGCTCAACCCGGCTGGCGCGATCTGCATCGCCGCCGCCAGGTCGCTGGCGCGCTGCGGCCGCGCACGCAGCAACTCCACCACCGCGCAGCGCGTGGGGTCGGCGAGCGCTGCAAAGGCGCGTGCCAACGCGGCATTGGACGGGCTCGGTTGCACGCGCTCAGCCCGCCTTGCTGCGCAGGCGCTGCGAGAACCACCACATGTGGCCCTCGGGGTCGAGTGCGCCGTAGCTGCGGTCGGCCCAGTAGTCCTCGCCGTAGTCGTGCACCGCCGGCTCATCGACGATGCGTGCACCGGCCTTGCGCGCCTGCTCGCAATGGGCATCGACATCATCGACATACAGCATTTGCCCCTGGGTGTTGGCGTGATCCAGCGACTTCGGGCTCAGCATGTGGATGCCCCAGCGCGTGTCGCGCCGCTCGCTGCCGACCATCAGCACCGCCTCGCCGTAGGTGAGCTCGCTGTGCTCGATGCGGCCATCGTCGCCCTCGACCTTCAACCGCACCTCGAAGCCGAACGCGTCGCACAGCCAATCGATCATGCGGTTCGCGTCCTGGTAGTAGGCGCTGGACGACAAGCGCGGCCAGCCGGCGGGTGGGGGTTTCATGGCATGCACTCCTGAAATGGTTGTTGTGCATCTTGTCTATATTTGACGAATATGTCAACTACATCGGGTTCACGCCGACTTCACGCGCGCTTCATGCGCTGTGCATCGAAGGCTTCGATGCTCGCCGTCGTGGGGTTGCGGGGTGGACGATGAATATCTCTTGGGGCTCGAAGGTGGCGGCGATCGTCGGGGTGGCCGCAGCGCTGCTGATCGCGCTCGATCGCGTGAGCGGCATCGTCGCCGAGCGCGAGGCGCGCCTGCGCGAAGCCGAGAACAGCGTGGCTTCGAGCCTGGCCGCACAGCAGCACCTGATCGGGCCGGTGCTGCAGCGGCAGTGCGAGGAAAGCTGGCAAACCGGGGTCGGTGAGGGCAAGGAACGCAAGGCGGTGACCGAACGGCGCGAGTTCAAGATCGTGGCCACGCCGAAGTCACTCGACCTGAACGGCCGCGTCGGCCTCGAGCCGCGCCGCCGCGGCCTGTACCAGGTGAACGGCTATGTGCTCAAGGCGACGGCGCGGGCCCACTGGGACGCGCTCGATGACACGCTGCGGCCGCGTGCCGAACACAACCCGTCGACGCTGCGCTGCCAGGACCCGGTGGTGTTCGTCGAAGTGGCCGACGTGCGCGGCCTGCGCAGCGTGGTGCTGCAAACGCCGTCGGCGCCGCTGGCGGTGCAGCCCGGCACGCCGCGCGCGAGGTCGGCCTCGGGGTTCCAGGCCGCGGTGCCGGCCATCGCGTGGGCCGACGGCACGCTGGCGATCGAGATCAAGCTCGAGGTGGTCGGCACGCGTGCGCTGTCGCTGGCGCCGGTGGCGGAGCAGACGCAGGTCAACCTCACGTCGGATTGGCCGCATCCATCGTTCCAGGGGCGCTTCCTGCCCAACGAGCGCAACACCAGTGCGCAAGGCTTCAACGCCAGCTGGCGCATCTCGTCGCTGGCCACGTCGGCGCCGCGCGACGTGCGCATCGACGGGCAGGCGGTGGAGCGATTCGGCGTCGAGTTCATCGACCCGGTCAATGCCTACCTGCTCGCCGATCGCGCCACCAAGTACGGCGCGCTGTTCATCGGACTGACCTTTCTCGGCGTGGCGCTCACCGAGGTGATGCGGCGCGCGCGCGTGCACCCGATGCAATATCTGCTGGTCGGCAGCGCGCTGGCGATCTTCTTTCTGCTCTTGGTGAGCCTGAGCGAGCACATGCCGTTTGCATGGGCGTACGCGGCGGCGAGCTCGGCCTGCACGGCGCTGCTGGCGTTCTATGGCTCGCACGTGCTCGGCGGCGCGCGCGGGGGCGTCGCCTTCGGCTCGGCGGTGGCGGCGCTGTACGGCGTGTTGTACCTGCTGCTGCAGCAGGAGCAGACCTCGCTGGTGTTGGGTTCGGGCCTGCTGTTCGCTGCGCTGGCTGCGGTCATGGTGCTGACCCGCCGCCTCGACTGGTACCGCTTGTTCGAGGCCTGGCGCGCCGCCCCGGCCGCTGCATCGGCCTGAGCGGCGCTCCGGTTTCACGGCGACGACAGCTGTATCGAATAAGGACCCGTCGCGTTGCCGTCGCCCGCCACCTCGACGATGTAGGTGCCGGCACCGAGCGGCGCGGCCGGCGGTATGGTGAAGCTGAACACCGACTGCACGCCCGCGGTCACCGCCAGCGGCAACGCCCCTGCAAACCAGGGTCGTCGGGGGGCCGGCCGATGCGTCACTTGACATGCAGGTATTTACCTGCC
>DATKJN010000547.1:0-7513 GCA_035543655.1 Burkholderiaceae bacterium
CGCCAGCGAGGAGTTTCGAGTGGCCAGCACGTCGGCCGCGTTCATCGCGCAGGCCCGGGCGCAACTCGCCTTGCCCGAAGCGCAGCGCCAGCGTTTTGCCAGCGGGCCGATCCGGGCCGGCAACGGCGGGCACAACCTGCAATGGAGCTGGCACTTCGCCGATGCGGTCCTGGTCGATGCCGCGGTCGAGTTGTGCGACGGGCGACCGAGCATGGTGGAGGCCAGTCTCGACTACTGGCTCGACACCGTGAAGAGCTTTTGCCCGTGGAGTTCGTTTGTGCACGCAGAGGTGCGCTGATGCGCCGTGCGCCGCGCTGACCAGGGTCGGGGTTATGGCGCGCTCAGGGCCACCTCGGCACCGCGCAGCATCGCCTCCAGCGAGCCCTGCTCGGGCAGCACATACACCACGCCGCGGCGGCGGCCGAGCGTGGGCGCGATCACGTCTTGGTAGAACGCCACCGGCACGACCACGCAGCCATAGGTGATGCGGCGCTCGGCCGCTTCGGCCGATGCCATGCGCTGCGGCCGCCGTTCATGGGCCGGCGCCGGGCGCAGGCGGTGGATCGCGAGTGCGGCGTCGTAGTCGAACCAGACGATCGCCTCGCCTTTGTCGTTGTGCCCGGGCTCGCTGTCGAAGCGTCCTGCCGGTGTGGTGCGTTCGTGGGCGGCGAGGCTGGCCACGCTGCGGTTGCCGAAGTTCGGCACTGCATCGCGGTCGCCGGCGGTCAACCCGATCAGCACCGGTGTCGCTCCGACCATGGCACCCGACGGCTCGAACACGTGGATTTGCGCCCGTTGCTTGTCGACGATGGCGAACGGACGGCCGCGGTGGTCGCCCTGCCGCACCACCCAGAGCATCGCTTGCTGTGCCGCGCCGGCCAGCGGCACAACACCGCTGTCGCTCGCTCCCGGTGTCGCTGCGGACGCCGCCGCCACCGACACCACCATGCCCCACACAAAGGCCAGCAAACTGCGCCGGCTGTTGCGCATCGGTTTCCCCCTTCGCGGGCGCGCGTGCACGCCCCAACTGCCAAAATCACGGACCGCCCGTGGGCGGCCCGCTGCAAAGCGGCCGATTTTGCATGCGCGGCCGCGTTTGTCAGTCGGGATTTCGCGGGTGCGGTGATGGCTGTCACGGTTTCTTGACGGACCTCAAGCGCGCCCGCGCCGGGCCTGCGCATCGACATTGCGGTGCGGCCCGGCGCAGGTCGATCGGCAGCAGCCGTCGCAGACGCCGGCCTACACTGCGCCGCACGCCCGTCGTCCAGAGGCTCGCCATGCCACGCCACCTGCTGATCGCCTTCGTCCTGTGCTGCAGCGCTGCGTTCGCGCAGCAGACGGCGCCGCTGCCTGTGGGCGTGTCGCGTGGCGCCAGCGTCGAAGGCATCCAGGAATACCGGCTGGCCAACGGTCTGCAGGTGCTGCTGGTGCCCGACGACTCCAAGCCCACGACCACCGTCAACGTCACCTACCACGTGGGCTCGCGCATGGAGAACTACGGCGAGTCCGGCATGGCGCACCTGCTCGAGCACCTGCTGTTCAAGGGCACGCCGAAGAACCCGGAGGTGTGGGGCGAGTTCTCCAGGCGCGGCCTGCGCGCCAACGGCACCACGTCGTACGACCGCACCAACTACTTCGCCAGCTTCTCGGCCAACGACGACACGCTGCGCTGGTACCTCGGTTGGCAGGCCGACGCGATGGTCAACAGCTTCATCGCGCGCAAGGACCTCGACACCGAGATGACGGTGGTGCGCAACGAGATGGAGCGCGGCGAGAACAACCCCAGCCGCGTGCTGATCCAGCAGATGATGGCGTCGATGTACTGGTGGCACAACTACGGCAAGGCCACCATCGGCGCGCGCGCCGACATCGAGAACGTGAACATCGAGCGCCTGCAGGCGTTCTATCGCAATTACTACCAGCCCGACAACGCCACGCTGATCGTGGCCGGGCGCTTCGACCCCACCCACACGCTGGCGTGGGTGGCCGAGGCGTTCGGGCCGATCGCCAAGCCTGCGCGCACCTTGCAGCCGACCTACACGCTCGATCCGTCGCAAGACGGCGAGCGCAGCGTGACGCTGCGCCGCGTCGGTGGCGCGCCGCTGGTGTACGTGGCACACCACGCGGGCGCCGGTTCACAGGCCGACTTCGCGGCGGCCGAGTTGCTGGCTTCGATCCTCGGCGACGCGCCGGCCGGCCGCCTGCACAAGCGCGTGGTCGAGCCGCAGCTGGCGGCATCGAGCTTCGGCTTCGCCTGGTCGCTGGCCGAGCCGGCGCCGATGTTCCTCGGCCTGCAGCTCGCACCGGGGCAAGACGTCGACAAGGCTCGCGCGGCGCTGTTGGCCACGCTCGACGCGCTGCGCAACGAGCCGATCACCAGCGAGGAACTCGAGCGCGCGCGCGCCGCGTGGCTGAAGAGCTGGGAGCTCGGCTTCACCGACCCCGAGACGATCGGCGTGCAGATCTCGAATGCGATCGCGCGCGGCGACTGGCGGCTGTACTTCCTGCAGCGCGATCAGGTGCGCAAGTTGACGCTGGCCGACGTGCAGCGCGTCGCCGACGAACGCCTGGTGCGCGACAACCGCACGGTGGGCCTGTACCTGCCCACCGACAAGCCTCAGCGTGCGCCGGCCCCGGTGCGCAGCGACGTGGCCGCGTTGGTCAAGGACTACAAGGGCGACCCCGCGGTCACGCAGGCGGAGGCGTTCGACGCCACGCCGGCCAACCTCGATGCGCGGACGCAGACCCTCTCGCTGCCCAGCGGCATGCGCGTGGGCCTGATCGCCAAAGGCACGCGCGGCCGTGTGGTGCAGGCGCGCTTGCAGATGCACTACGGCGACGAAAAGAGCCTGATGGGTGAAGAGACCGTGGCCGCCTTCGTCGCCAGCCTGCTCGACAAAGGCGGCGGCGGGCTGTCGCGCCAGCAGATCCAAGACGAATTCGACCGCCTGCGCGCGCAGGTGGCGTTCAGTGCGCACGACCAGACGCTGACCGCTGTGCTCACCACCACGCGCGACAATCTGCCGGCGCTGATCGCGTTGGTGGGCAAGCTGATGCGTGAGCCGGCGTTCGCCGCACCGGCGCTCGAAGAGACGCGTCGCCAATGGCTGACGCGAATCGAGACGCAGCGCAAGGAGCCCGACGGCGTGATCACCAACGCGCTGCAACGCCACGGCAACCCCTATCCGCGCGGGCACCTGCGCTACGCGAGCACGTTCGACGAAGCCGAGCAGGACGTGAACGCCGTCAGCATCGAGCGCCTGCGCAGCTTCCACGCGCGCTTCTACAGCGCGGCGGTGTCGGAGTTCGCGGCCGTCGGCGACCACGACGCGGCCGCCGTGAAGCGGGCGCTCGAGGCGGCGTTCGGCAGCTGGCGCCAGCCGCAGGCCGGGCCGATGCCGCATGCGCGCGTGCCCGAGCCGCTGCTGGCTCCGAAGCCCGAGCGTTTCGTGTTGCTCACGCCGGACAAGCAGAACGCCAACCTGCGCACCGCGCTGCAACTGCCGATCACCGACGACCACCCGGACTATCCCGCGCTGCTGCTGGCCAACCGCATGTTCGGCCTCGGCACCGCGTCGCGGTTGTGGCTGCGCGTGCGCGAGCGCGGCGGCCTGAGCTACGACGTGCGCTCGGTGATCGACTGGAACGACGAGGCGCCCAACTCGTTGTGGTCGGTGTCGGCGATCTTTGCGCCGCAGAATCGCGCTCAGGTGGAGGCCGCGGTGCAAGAAGAGATCGCGCGCACGCGCGACAGCGGCTACACGGCGGCCGAGCTGGACCAGAACCGCGTCGGCCTGCTGGGCTTGCGTCGGCTGCAGCGTGCGCAGGATGCCAGCGTGGCGGCGCAGCTGGCGCAGAACCTGCACCTGAAGCGCACGTTCGCGCTGTCGCAGCGCGTCGATGCGGCGATCGAAAAGCTCACGCTGGCCGAAGTCAACGCGGCGTTTCGCAAATACGCCGACCCGGCGCGCTGGTCGATCGCCTGGGGCGGCGACTTCAAAGGCCCTTGAACATGGCGCTGAAGTCGACCATCTTCAAGGCCAACCTGCAGGTGGCCGACATCGACCACGGCTACTACGCCGACCACTCGCTCACGTTGGCTCGCCACCCGAGCGAGACCGACGAGCGCATGATGGTGCGCATCGTCGCGCTGGCGCTGCACGCGCACCAGGTGCAGGACCTGTGCCAAGGCGACGCCACGCTGGCCTTCGGCGCCGGCCTGTCGAACCCCGATGACCCCGATGTGGCGCTGACCGACTTCACCGGTCGCAGGCGGCTGTGGATCGAGGTCGGCCAGCCCGAGGAGAAGCCGCTGGTCAAGGCTTGCTCGCAGGCCGACGCGGTGGTGGTGCTGGCCTACCACCCACAGGCAGAAGTCTGGTGGCGCGGCATCGCCCACAAGCTCGCACGGCTCGACCGGCTGCAGGTGTGGCGGCTGCCGTCGGATGCCGCGCCGGCCTTGCTGGCGCTCGCCGAGCGCAGCATGCAGCTGCAGGCCACGCTGCAGGACGGCGCGCTCACGCTCAGCAGCACGCTGGGCAGCGTGCACCTCGAACCGCAACGCTGGCAGTAGTCCGTCACGGGCGGTCTGCACGGTCAAAAGCCCTGCACGACCGGACGTGCGGCGCGGGATGGTATCGTTTGTTACCTTGCCCGCCGCTTCCACATGACGCCGCCCCGCATCCGCCCCAGTTACGAGCGCGCCTCCCAGGGCCGCGTGCATGTGTTCGACGCCAGCACGCTGCCGTGGCAGGCCACCGGCAATCCCGGCTTGAAGTTGAAGGCCGTGCGCAACGACGACGAACGCGGCGAGTTCCTCGGGCTGGTGTCGTTCGCGCCGTTCGTGCGCAGCGCCGTGCACCAGCACACCGGAGTGGCCACCAGCTTCGTGGTCGATGGCGGCCTCACCGACTACCACGGCTCGTTGACGCTGCACCAGGTGGGCATCAACGTGCGCGGCTCGACGCACGATGCGATCAGCTACCGCGACACGGTGCTGGTGTCGCGCCTCGAAGGGCCGGTGTTGTACCCGCCGACCGAAGGCGAACCGAGCGGCGTGCACGCCGGCTCGCGGCTGCAGTCGTTCGTGAACCCCGATCCCGACGTGCCGCCGGAGATCAACGTCTCGGTCGACCCGCTGCCGTGCGAGGCCACGGGCCTGGCCGGCGTCGCGCGCCAGATGGTGTTCGACTACGACGGCACGGGCACCGAACGGCGCCTGGTGCAACTGCAGTTCCGGCCGACCACCACGCTGCCGGCCGCGCGTGCCAGCGACTGGATCGAGTTGTGGGTGCGTGGCGGCGAGTTGCTGGTGAACGGCGAACGGGCGTATGCCAACTGCTTCGTCGTCATCGAACCCGGCGCCACCTTCACGCTGCGTGCGCCGTTCGGCGCCAACGCCTTGGCATGGGCCGAAGGCCGCGAGGCGTGGCCCGGCGACGGCGCGGGCAACCTGTTCGGGTTTTAGTCCGCGCTCGGCGCTGCCGCGTCGGCCGCGCGCAGCGTGTCGATCAGGCGGTCGAGCGTATCGCCCAGGTGCGCGTGATCCTGCGCGCTGAGGCCGCCGAACAACTGCTGCTCACGCGCGCGCGCGCCCGCCGAGATGTCGTCGAACAGGCGCTGGCCGGTGCTGCTCAACTCGAGCAGCGTGCGGCGGCCGTCGTGGGGATCGGGCTTGCGCAGCACGCGGCGCTTGCGCCCGAGCGCGGCGATGGCGCGGCTCACGCTCATCTTGTCCATGCCGGTGCGCGCGCACACCTCCGACGCTGTGGTGCCCGGATGGCTGCCCACCACCGTCATCACACGCCAGTCGCTCAACGAAAGCCCGTGCCTGCGGCCGATGCCTTCGTTGAACGGGCGCGCGGTCAGGTTGACCACGCGCACCAGCTTGAAGAACACCGACTCGTCGAGCACGCCGGCGGCGGCCGGGCGCGTGCGCCCGGTCGTGGGAGACCGCTTCGTCATTGCACGACCCTGCGCGTTGCGCCCCCCGGAGTCGACGCTTTGGGGCTGCCGCGCGCGTTCATGCCTTGCGCGTCTTGGCAACGATCTCCTCGGCCTTGCCGACCAGGCCCGGATGGATTTGTGCCTTCCAGGCCGCATAGGTGCGTCGCGTGGCGATCTGCCAGGCGCCGACCTCGGCCGGTGTCGGCACGTGCACCTGCACGCCGAGCGCGCCGACACGCTGCACGTCTTCGTCGAACAGCTTGCGCACCAGCGCCACCTGCTGCTTGGCGGCATCGATCGCCGACTCGCGCACGATCTTCTGATCGGCGGGGCTCCAGCTTTGCCAGATCGGCGTGGCGATCGCGAACAGCAGGATGTCGTTGGAGTAGTTCCACTTGGTGACGTACTTCTGGCCCAGCGTGTGGATCTTGGCGGCGAGGAACACCTCGAGCGGGTTCTCTTGCCCGTCGACCGCGCCGGAGGCGAGCGCGGGTTGTGCGTCGGCCCAGCTCATGAAGGTGGGGTTGGCCCCCATCGAGCTCATGATCTCGCCATACATCGGGCTGCCGACCACGCGCACCTTGATGCCCTTCATGTCATCGGGCTTGATCACCGGGCGCTTGCTGTTGCTGATCTGGCGATAGCCGGTCTCGCCCACGGCGAGCGGCTCGGCGCCGGCCTTGCGCACGAGGTTGAAGTACTCGTCCATGAACGCGGTGTTGCCGGTGACGGCATCCCACGCCTTGTGGTCGGGGAACAGGAACGGCAGCGTGAACACGCCGAGGTCGCGCGCGGTGCCCGACCAGTTGATGGGCGCGCCGCACAACACGTCGATGATGCCCTGGCGCATCGCCGCCAGCTCGCGGTCCTGCTGGCCCTGCACCAGCGAGGCGCCGGGGTACTGCTTGATGTTGATGCGCCCCGATGTGCGCTCGCGCACCAGGTTGCCGAAGATCTCGCCGCCCTTGCCCCAGGCGAACGCCGGCGGCACCACGGTGGACATCTTGTACTCGGCGCGGTAGGCCGCTTGCGCGAAGGCATAGCGCGGGATGCCGAGCGTGGCGGGCGCGAGCAGGGCGGTCTGGATCAGGGCACGGCGTTTCATGGTGATGTCTCCTGGCACGCAATCTTAGTCAGTTAGTAGCCGAGGCTGCGCGGCAGCCACAACGCGAGTTCGGGCACGAACAACACCGCCAGCGCGGCGCCGGCAAACCACACCAGCAGCCAACCGACCCAAGGCACGGTCTGCTCCATGCGCACGTTGGCCAGGCGGCAGGCGACCATCAGGTTCACCGCCATCGGCGGCGTGAACTGTCCGAGCGCGACCTTCATCGTGAGCAGCACGCCGAACCACACCGGATCCCACTGGAACGCCAGCATCAATGGGTACAGCAGCGGCAGGAAGATGAGGAAGATCGACACGCCATCGAGGAACATGCCGATGATCGTCATCGCCACGAACAGCAGCAGCAGCGTGCCGATCGAGCCCAGGTTCAGGCCCTTGATCGCCGCCACCACCGGGTCGGCGAGCCCGAGCGTGTTGACCACGTAGGCGAACACGCTGGCC
>DATKJN010000548.1:0-3411 GCA_035543655.1 Burkholderiaceae bacterium
GGGGCTTCGGCAGAAACGGCGGTGGTGGCCATGGACTCTTTCGGCATCGATGCGGCGCACACGGGCCGCACGTCAATCCAAAACGCGATCTCGACAGGTCGATTATTCGGAGCGCGGCCGCCGCGAGGCGCCCGGAATAAGCGGCGTTTTCAGGCCTGCTTCGGCTTTGACCGGTGGCGGTGCGGTCGCACATCGCTGCGCGATGCGCGGCTTTTCTCACATCTGGCCCAGGCTTGCAGGCCGCGCCGGCGCTTGCATGCGCCGGCCCCTTCGCAAGCGCGAGCCGGCACGCAGGCGCCGTCTCACGTCTGGCTCAGGCGTACACGTCGACCAGCGAACGGCCCCAGCGGCGCGGGGTCGCGGCAACGGCCTCGCCACTGCCCTCGGCATCGATGGCGGCCGCGCCACGGGGGCCGCGCCCGGCGTGCGCGCGGTCGCGGCCTGAATCGTTGGCGCCGGAGCGGCCGCCGAACACGCCGCCGCCGGCCAGCGTGAAGCCGGACTCGCGCAGCGCTGCCGCCAGTGCCGGCAACGACTGCTCGATCGAGTCGCGCGTTGCCGCCACCGCGGCCGTGAAATCGATGTGCGCGGCCTGGCCGTCGAGTGCAATTTGCACGCTCACCGGCCCCAACTCCGCGGGATGCAAGTGCAAGCGCGCTTCCTGCACACCGTCTTTCACCCACAGCGCCACTTGGGCGCCGAGTGCCGGCGCGAAGGTGGTCTCGTCGGGCGTGGCGTGCAGCGCGGCCTCGGCGCTTGCCTCGGTGCGGGCGGCCAGCGGCTGCTGCAGCTCCCGCGCGAACGCCAGCGCCTGCGTGGCGGCGGCGCTGTTTTCGCTCGGCATGCGGTCGAACAGCGGTGCACCGGCGCCGCGCCCCGTGGCGCGCAACGCGAGTTCGAACGGCGAAACTTCCTTCGCCTGCGGCAGCGCGATGTCCGGGGCCGGCAGGGCGCGCGCGGCGTTCGTGTCGGCCGGTGCGGCGCCATGGCCGTCGGCCCGTGTCGGCAGCCGCATCTCGCGCACGCCGCCGCGTGCGCCGAGTCGCGTGCCGGTGCTGCGCTCATCGAGCGCCGCCGCGGAGGTCTCCGGCGTGACGCGGGCATGGACCTCGGGCAGCGGATCGCTGTGGCGCATCGGCCAGGGCAGTGCAGCGACGTCGGGTGCGACGGCAGGCGTGTCGTCTTGCTTCAACGTCGGTGTCGGCGGCGCGGCCGCGGCGTCGATGGCGATCGCCGCCGCGTCGCTGGCCGGCGCGTGCGCGAGGCATGCGACCGCTGCGTCGATGTCGTGGCCGTCGGCGTCGATCGGCTCGGCTTCGGCGCGTGCGCGCCGCGCGTCGTGGGACTTGCTGTCCTGCACCGGGCGCGTCGTGCCCGGACGCACGCGCGTGTCGGTGCGCGCATCCTTGGCCGACTGCACGGTCGGTTCGTCGGCAGCGCCTTCTGCGTCGACCGCCTTGGCTTGTTGCAGCAGCTGCGCGAATTCGGCCCGCTCGCCGGCATCACCGGGCGCGACCGGTTGTGCACTCGGCACCTCGGGCAGCGGCGTGCTGGGGATGTTCAGGGTCGGCAACATGGCAAGGATCTCCTGCGGCTCAAAGGTGGGATTCGCCGTGGTCGGGTTGGGCGGCGATGCGCCGTGCATGCGCACGTTGCGCGGTTTCGTCGGTGCGCACCTGCTCGCGGCGCGCGACCAGCCGCTGCTCTTGCTGCTGGCGGCGTTCGATCAGTTTTTCCACCGACGCCACGCGGCGCTGGTTGTCCACCAGCGCACCGCGGGCCTGATCGACGCGCAGCTTCGCCTGCGCCTGCGCATGGCGCTGCTGCACGATCGCCTGTTCCAGCCGCTGCATGAAACCTTGGTAGCACTGCATTAGAGCCACGCTGCCGGGCTCGCGAAAGCGCGCGCTCCAGCGTTCGACGTAGTCGCTGCGATAGACGTTCAGCGCCTGGGCCTGCGCCTCGGCCTGGCCGGCTGTGCCTTCGGCGTGGCTCAGCGCCTGCAGCGCCTCGTCGCGGGCGCGGCGCTCATGGTCGAGCAACTGGAGCAGGGCTTGCAAGGTGGGCATCGCTTCGTGTCAATAACCGATCAACGTGCGCAGATCGAGCCAGCTGTCGTCGATCGATGCGCGCTCGTGCATGTCTTGTTGCAGCAGGGCAGCCAGCGGCAGGTGCAGCCGCACTGCAGCGTCGAGTTCGGCATCGCGCCCTTCGGCGTAGGCGCCGAGCTGGATCAGGTCGCGTGCCTTGTTGTACTTGGCCAGCAGCTGGCGTGCGCGCCGTGCCGCGTCGATCTGCTCGCGGGGTGCCACCGAGGTCATGACGCGCGAGATCGACCGCTCGATGTCGATCGCCGGGTAGTGGCCCGCTTCGGCCAGCTCGCGCGACAGCACGATGTGGCCGTCGAGAATGCCGCGTGCCGCGTCGGCGATCGGATCCTGCGGATCGTCGCCTTCGCTGAGCACGGTGTAGAAGGCGGTGATCGAGCCGGCGCCGTGCAGGCCGTTGCCGCTGCGCTCCACCAGCTGCGGCAGCTTGGCGAAGCAGCTCGGCGGATAACCCTTGGTCGCCGGCGGTTCGCCGATCGCCAGCGCGATCTCGCGCTGCGCCATCGCGTAGCGCGTGAGGCTGTCCATCAGCAGCAGCACGTGCTTGCCCTGGTCGCGAAAGTGCTCGGCGATGGCAGTGGCGTAGGTCGCGCCTTGCATGCGCACCAGCGGCGGCGCATCGGCGGGTGCGGCCACCACGACCGAGCGCTCCAGGCCCTCGCGCTCGAGGATGTCCTCGACGAATTCCTTCACCTCGCGGCCGCGCTCGCCGACCAGCGCGACGACGATCACGTCGGCGGCGGTGTAGCGCGCCATCATGCCGAGCAGCACCGATTTGCCGACACCGGTGCCGGCGAACAGGCCCACGCGCTGACCGCGGCCGATGGTGACCAGCGAATTGATCGCACGCACGCCGGTGTCCAGCGGGGCGCGGATCGGCTCGCGATCCATCGCGTTGATCGGGCGGCGCATCATCGGATGCGCGCGCACGTGCTGCAGCGCCCCCATGCGGTCCATCGGCTCGCCGTGCGCGTCGATCACGCGTCCGAGCAGGCCCGGGCCCATCGGCAGGTGCAGGCCGCGATCCTCGCTGCGTCGCCACAATGGATTGTCGCGACCGAGCTGCGGCGCGGTCTGCGGCGCCGGCCGTGGCACGACCCGTGCGCCGCTGGACAGGCCGTGCACGTCGCCGGTGGGCATCAGATAGGCGCGGTCGCCGTGGAAGCCGACGACTTCGGCGGCGACCGGCACGCCGCTGGACGCGCTCACTTCGCACACCGAACCCACAGGCGCGCGCACGCCGGCGGCCTCGAGCACCAGCCCGGTCACGCGCACCAACATGCCTTCGCTGGTGAGCGACTGC
>DATKJN010000549.1:0-2598 GCA_035543655.1 Burkholderiaceae bacterium
ATGCTCGAGATGGCGAGCCTCGGCTCGAAGGTGCTGCAGATCCGTTCGGTGGAGTTTGCCGGCAAGTACCGCGTGCCGCTGCGTGTGCTGTCGAGCTTCACGCCGTGGGACATCCCGCTGGCCGAAGAGTCCGTGTCGGGCACGCTGATCACTTTCGAGGAAGACGAAAAAATGGAACAAGCCGTCGTTTCCGGCATCGCCTTCAACCGCGACGAAGCCAAGGTCACGATCATGCGCGTGCCGGACAAGCCCGGCATCGCCTACCAGATCCTCGGCGCGGTGGCCGAGGCCAACATCGACGTCGACGTGATCGTGCAGAACGTGAGCCACGACGGCAAGACCGACTTCTCGTTCACCGTGCACCGCAACGACTACGCCCGCACGATGGACCTGTTGAAGAGCAAGGTCGGGCCGGGCCTCGACGCCAACGAGGTGGTGGGCGACCCCAAGATCTGCAAGGTGTCGATCGTGGGCATCGGCATGAAGAGCCACGTGGGCATCGCGGCCAAGATGTTCCGCACGCTGGCCGAGGAGGGCATCAACATCCAGATGATCACCACCAGCGAGATCAAGACCTCGGTGGTCATCGACGAGAAGTACATGGAGTTGGCCGTGCGGGCCCTGCACAAGGCTTTCGACCTCGAGGCGCCACAGGCTGCCTGAAGCGCCGAGCCCGGGGGCTAGAATCGCGCACCTGGCCCGGAGACGTGACCGAGTGGCCGAAGGTGCTCCCCTGCTAAGGGAGTATGCGGGCAAAACCTGCATCGTGGGTTCGAATCCCACCGTCTCCGCCACCGCACGGACTCGGGCGCACGGGCCGCGGGTGCGCCAGGTGGCCGAAGGCCTACTTCCCGCCGATCCCGTGTGCGCGATCCATTGCCGTGCGCAGGATCTTGGCCCAGGCGGCCGCAATCGAGCGGGCCTCGTCGGCGTTTTCCATCGCACCGGTCAGCTGCAGGCGGCCGGTCTCGCGGGCCTCGCGGCGGTCGACCAGTCGCGCTTGCACCTGGCCCGTTTCCGAGTCGAACAGTTCGGCCACCAAGGTCATCTCTCCGGCTGAGACGACGTAGGTGCGCGAGCGGCCGGGGTTGCCGGTGTCCGGCGCGCTGATGTAGAGGTTGGTGATGTCGGCCCTGACGCGCAGCACGTCGGCGCCGGGGGCGCTCACCACCTGGTAGCCGCTGTTCGACTGCAACTCGCGCACGAACGCCTCGTGCACGATCTTGGCCACGCCCGAGCGGATGCGTTCGCGGTCGGCTTCCGACAGCGGCAGCGAACTGCCTGTGCGCTTGGGCGCCCACGACTTGCTGAACGCCACCTGCACCGGATCGATCATCACCTGCTTGTAGGTCGACAGCTTGGCGCCGGGTCGTGCGTAGGCGAGGTCGATGCCCTTGATGCTGACCTTTTGGAGCCCATCGTGGCTCATCGCCTCTTCGAGCTTGGCGTTGGCACCGAATGCCGCCGCGCCCGGCAGCGCCAAGCACAAGGCCAGCATCAGGCGCAGCCACGCGATGGTCCAGACGCGATACGGCATCGCACCCACCCGGGTAAGGATCGCCATCGCGGCGCGATCGTGCGTTGTCCTGTTCATGCGGTCCATCCTCGGGTGCGCTGCACACGAAAGGATTCGTAGTGGGCATCGCGGTGGTGTGGCCGGCCAAGTGGACCAAGGTCCAACCTGTCACCGCCGGGGTAGACCAAAGACCAATAGGCAGGCGCAACCCGGCTCCGTAGCATCACGGCAAAATCCACCTCCGCTGCGCACGCAAGCCATTCGCGGGCTGCGCGGCGGGACGACACCGCTACGAAAGGGAACATCCATCATGCGCAGCCCACTTCACATGGCCTGTCTGTTGCTGTTTGCTGCCGCTGGTACAGCGCAGGCGCAGCAGTCGCCTGCGGCAGCCACCACCTTCAGCAGTCAGCCGGGTCGGGTCGCGGCGGCACAGGCCGTGAAGGTCTCGGTGGTCGTCACCGCGATCGACCCGGCCACGCGCGGCCTCACCTTGAAGACCGCCGACGGCCGGACGTTTGACGTGGTCGCTGGACCCGAGGTGCGCAACTTCGACCAGATCAAGCTCAACGACAGGGTCGTGGCGCAATACATGCGCGCCCTCACGCTCGAGTTGCGCAAGGGGGGTGGTGCGCGACAGGGCAGCGAAAGCACCGACGCCGTGCGCGCCCAAAAAGGCGAAAAGCCGGGCGCGGCCGTCGGTGGCCGCATGACCGTCATCGCGGACGTGGTCGATGTCAATCAGAAGGACAAGACGATCTCGTTGCGCGGGCCCAAGGGCAACGTGGTGGTGCTTGACGTGCAGAACCCCGACCACTTCAAGGTGGTCAAGAAGGGCGACCAGGTCGAAGCCGACTACGCCGAGGCGCTGGCGGTCTCGGTCGAGCCCGCGCCCAAGTGATGCATGCGGTGTGATTTGACCGCCAGCAGCCTGCCGGCGCAGATGCGAAGGAGTGTTTCATGAGCAAACGTGCCTGGGCAGCGTCGCTGGCCACAGCGGTCTCTCTGGTTCTGGGTGCCGGTGCATCGGCACAGCAGTTCGTCTATCCCGCCAAGGGCCAGTCGCCCGATCAGCAGAAGAA
>DATKJN010000550.1:0-2726 GCA_035543655.1 Burkholderiaceae bacterium
CGCGTGTTCATCGTGTGCGTGGGCGCGCAGCGCCAGCTCATCGGGCTTTCGCGCGGATTTCCGGGATCGCCTTGCGCAGGTAGTACACCATCGACCAGATCGTCAGCACCGCAGCGATGTAGATCAGCACCGTGCCCCACATGCGCGTGTCGATCAGTCGGAACAGTTTGCCGTCATAGAGCAAGAACGGGATCGCCACCATCTGCGTGACCGTCTTCACCTTGCCGATCATGTGCACCGCCACGCTTCGCGAGGCACCGATCTGCGCCATCCATTCGCGCAGCGCCGAGATGGCGATCTCGCGACCGATGATCACCAACGCCACCAGCGTGTCGACGCGATGCAACCACACCAGGATCAACAACGACGCGCAGACCAGGAACTTGTCGGCCACCGGGTCAAGAAAGGCACCGAACGATGACACCTGATTGAGTTTGCGCGCCAGCCAGCCATCGAGCCAGTCCGTCAGCGCAAAGACGATGAACATCGAGGTGGCCACGAGGTTGCGCGTGGCCTCGTCGAACGGCAGGTGAAAGACACCGGCAATCAACGGGATTGCCGCGATGCGGGCCCAGGTCAGGAGCGTGGGCAGCGTCAGGAACATCGCGGCATTGTGCCTGTTGTGCTCACGATGCTTGGTGGTGTGCTCAATGCCATTGCGCCACTCCCAGTGGCGCATCCCCAAGTGGACATCAGGGATCCGGCTCTGCCGGGCCCTCGGTGTCGCCCCCTCGAGGGGGAAGCGGCCGCCAGGCCGCCTCGGGGGTGGGCGTCAATCCAGCGACCGCGGCTTGAAGCGCCGATCGTCGTCGAACAAGAACGCCTCGCTGAATCGCCAAGGCTTGGGCAGACGCGACACGTCGCCGAACGAACCGGCGCGGCGCACGGCATCGATGGCGATGCGCGTCGTGTCCTTGGCTTGTGACGGCTCGCGCATCACGCTGATGTTGCGCACGCTGCCGTCCGAATTGAGCTCGATGTCGAGCACGGGGATCGCCAGCGACGGCTGCTGCACGGTGCCGAGGTGGGTGATGCTCGGATTCGACGCCACGATGCGCTGCGCCGCGCGCATGCGGTACTCGTCCCAGTTGCGTGCGTTGGATGTCATGGCGGGTGGCGTTGAGGGTGCGGTGGCGCCCGGACGGCGCGCCGGTGACGGCGCCTCCGCCGGCGGAGGCGATGAACAACCCACCGCCACCACCGCCAACAGCGACGCGAACGATCTGCGCATCGTACGCCCCTTGGAATCAATGCAGAACACGATAGATCTCCTCGGCCAGCTCGCGCGAGATGCCGTCGACGCCGGCCAGATCGTCCACGCTCGCCGCGGTCACGCCCCGCACGCCACCGAACCGCTGCAGAAGTTTCGCGCGTTTCTTCGGACCGATGCCGGTGATGTCCTCGAGCCGGCTGCCGCCAGTGCGCACCTTTGCACGGCGCGCCCGCATGCCGGTGATCGCGAAGCGGTGCGCTTCGTCTCGGATCTGCGCCACCAGCATCAGCGACGCCGAGTCGTGCGGCAACTGCAGCTTCGGCCGCCCATCGGCAAACACCAGCTCCTCGAGGCCGACCTTGCGTCCTTCGCCCTTCTCGACACCGACGATCAATGACAGGTCGAGGCCGAGCTCTTCGAACACCTCGCGCGCCACCGCCACCTGCCCGCGCCCGCCATCCACCAGCACCAGGTCGGGCATTCGCACCTGCACCGCAGGCCCTTCGATCTGGCTGGCGAGCTCGGCCAGCTTGATGTAGCGGCGCATCAGCACCTGCCGCATGGCAGCATAGTCGTCGCCAGGGGTCACACCCTCGACGTTGAAGCGGCGGTAGTCCGACGTGCGCATCGCATGGTTCTGGTACACCACGCACGATGCCTGCGTGGCCTCGCCCGCCGTGTGGCTGACGTCGAAACACTCGATGCGAAACGTGTCGAGATCGTCCACCGGTAGATCGAGCGCATCGACCAGCGCGCGCGTGCGCTCGCGCTGCGAGCCCTCTTCGGCCAGCAGGCGTGCCAGCGCGATGGCACAACCCTTCATGGCCATCTCGAGCCAGATGCGGCGCTGCTCGCGCGGCTGGTGCTGTGCGTGGATGCGCACCTTGCACTGCTCGCCCAGCGCCTCGACCAGGTGTGCGTCGACGGCGTGGCTCGTCACCAGAGACGGCGGCGGCGGGTTGGACAGGTAGTGCTGCGCGACAAAGGCGTCGAGCACACGCTGTTCGCCGCTGCGTGGTGTCTCGTCGCCCTCTTCCTCGTCGCCCCAGTCGCCGCCGTCGGCGCCCTGGGTCGGAAAATACGCACGGTCGCCCAGGTGGCGGCCACCGCGCACCATCGCGAGATTGACGCAGGCCCGGCCCCCCTGCAGCTTGACCGCCAGGATGTCCACGTCACGGTCGCGCGCCGACAGGCTGCTCTCGTCCATCGACTGCTGGTGCAGCACGCGCGACAGCGCATGGATCTGGTCGCGCACCGCGGCCGCGCGTTCGAACTCCAGTGCATCGGACATCGCCATCATCCGCGACTGCAGCGTCTGCACCACCGCATCGGCCTCGCCGAGCAGGAAGCGTTCGGCGTCGGCCACGTCGCGCGCATAGTCGGCCTCGTCGATGTAGCCCACGCACGGCGCCGAGCAGCGCTGGATCTGGTACAGCAGGCAGGGTCGCGAGCGGTGCGCGAACACGGTGTCTTCGCAGGTGCGCAGGTGGAACACCTTCTGCAGCAGCTGGAT
>DATKJN010000551.1:0-5492 GCA_035543655.1 Burkholderiaceae bacterium
TGCCGAAGTGGGGCTCAAGCCCCTGCCACCCGGGGACGAAAATGAGTTCGATGCGGATCGCTGTGGCTCGTGCTTTGGCGTCGCCGCAGGGTGCCGACCAACCCATGCGATCCGCTCCGCCCTACGGCCTGGCCCTCTGGCGGCCCTTGCTGCTGACCTGCGCACTCGTGCTCGTGGCGCTCTCGCCCTATGCGTGGGACTTCGAGCGCATGAGCCAGGCAGCGCAGCGCCACGGACAGCAGGCCGTGCACGGTGTGCGCGCCTTGCAACCGGTGCTTGCCAGCCTGGGCGAGGCCGATGCCGCGACGCGGCTTGACGCCGTGAACCGCTTCTTCAACCGACGCATCGTGTTCGCGGACGACTCGCAGGTGTGGCGCGTCGACGATCATTGGGCGAGCCCGCTCGAGACCCTGCAGCAGGGCATGGGCGATTGCGAAGACTATGCGATCGCCAAGTACTTCAGCTTGCTGGCGGTGGGCATGCCCGCGTCGCAGCTTCGGCTGGTGTACGTGCGTCTGCAGATCGGCGGTGCCGGCGGTGCCTCTCAGCCGCATATGGTGCTGGCGTACTACGCCAGCCCTGCGGCCGAGCCCTTGATCCTGGACAACCTGGTGAGCGAGATCCGGCCCGCGTCGCGCCGGCCCGACCTGACGCCGGTGTTCAGCTTCAACAGCGAGGGCTTGTGGCAGGGCAACGGGTCGCAGCGCATGGGCGACCCGGTGGAGCGTTTGTCGCGCTGGCGCGAGGTGCTGCGCAAGGCGCGCGAGGAGGGATTTCTGTGAGGTATCTTTTGATCGAGGGAGGACGGCCATGTCGCTGATCCGACGCGTGAGCCTGTTGATGCTGCTGGTGGTGGTGCTGGCGCTGATGGCCGGCGTGGTCACCACGTTGATTGCCGCACGCGACACGCTGCAGGTGCAGCTGGCCGTGAAGAACCGCGACAACGCACAGTCACTCGCGCTGGCGTTGTCGCAGCAAAAGGGCGATGCGGCACTGATGGAGCTGGTGCTCGCAGCGCAGTTCGACACGGGCCACTATCGCCGCATCGAATGGACCGGCAACGATGGCCGCTCGGTGTTCCGGCGCGAGGCCGAAGCGAGCGCGACCAAGGCGCCAGATTGGTTTGCCCGCTGGCTGCCGGTGCAGGCGGAGCCCGGCGTGGCGCAGCTGTCCGACGGTTGGCGGGCAATCGGCCAGTTGCAGCTCGTGAGCCAGTCGGCGTACGCGCTCGACGCGCTGTGGCGCGCCGGCCTGCGGGCGTCGGAGTTGCTGGCCCTGGTGGGCGTGCTCGGTGGCGCTCTGGCGGCCTGGGGTTTGCGGTCGATACGCCGTCCCCTCGATGCAGCGGTGGAGCAAGCCGAGGCCTTGCAGAAAGGTCAATTCGTGACCGTGGCCGAACCGAAGGTGGCCGAGCTGAAGCCGCTGGCGCGCAGCATGAACACCATGGTCGCGCGCTTGAGCACGATGTTCGACGCGCAAGCCAAGCAGGTCGAGGCGCTGAGGCGCCAGGCGCAGACCGATCCTCTTACCGGCTTGCTGAACCGTCGCCAGTTCATGTTGGAGATCCAGCAGCTGTTCGAATCGTCGGCCGGCGAGTCCCGGGCCTTGTTGTTGTTTCGCGTGCAGGATCTTGATGGCTTGAACCGGCGCCACGGTTATTCGGCGGTCGATGATGTGTTGCGATCGATGGCTCGGCTGTTGATGGCCCACGTCGCGCCGGAGCGGACTCTGGTCGGCCGTCTCAACGGGTCGGACTTCGCGCTCGCCGCGTCCGACCCGGATGGCTTGGCGATGGCACGCACACTGCTCGAGGCCGTGCGCGAGGCGGTGGCTCGAGCCGGCCTCGATGCATCTGTCGTGGCCGGCGTGGCACTCAACGCGCAGGCGGTCGGCGTGGCAGCGGCGATGGCGACTGCCGATCAGGCGCTGGCGCGGGCTGAAGCGCAAGGGGCGTTCGTGGCCGGCAGCAGCGACTGCGAAAGCGCCGCGCCACGCGTCGGCGAAGGCGATTGGCAGCGCCAGCTGATCGATGCGCTGCGGGACCAGCGGTCGAGTCTGGCCGAGTTCCCGGTTCTCGATGCGCGTGGCCACCTCTTGCACCTGGACTGCCCGCTGCGCGTGCAACTGCGCCGTGACGGCCCGCTGGAGTCGGCGGCCAATTGGCTTGCCTTGGCCACGCGCAGCCGCTTGACGACGGCGCTTGACGAGCGTGTGGTCACGTTGGCCCTGCAGGCCATCGTGCGTGATGGCACCAGCCGATGCGTGAACCTGGCTGCCGCGTCCCTGCTGGCGACGGAATTCGTGGCGGCGATCTCGGCACAGCTGCAGGCATTGCCCGAGGCGGCAGCCAAGCTGTGGATCGACATTCCGGAGTCGTTGGCAGCCAGCCACCCGCGCGTGATCCAGGAAGTGGCACGCCGTTGGCGTGCTCTGGGGGCGCATGTGGGTCTGGAGCACGCCGGGGCCGCGGTGTCGGGAATCGCGCGGCTCTACGAGTTCGGGCTGCACTATGTGCGCATCGACGGACGATTCCTCGATGGCATCGGCAGCGACGCCGACGTGCGACGCCACGCCGAAAGTCTGGTCGCCCTGCTGCGCGGCATCGATCTCGCGATCTATGCCGAAGGCGTCGTGCGATCCGCCGATCTCGATGTGTTGTGGCGCCTGGGCTTCGACGGAGCCACCGGCCCGGCCGTGACGCGACGCTGAAGCGCGCCCAGCACGCGCGATCCGGGACATCGGTCACGGTCGTGCGCATCGACGGTCACCTCGAAAACCGGATGATCGCTGCGGTGATACGGCGGGAAGGGAAACGCCATGCACGTGACGCTGCTGCGCAGGACGGGGGCCTTGTTCATCGCGATGCCGCTGCGCGCCAAGGTCGGTGCCAGCGCCATCCTGGTGCTGCTCGCGCTGGCCACCACTTGGCTCGTGCACGCAACCGGTGGTGTGCAGTTCGCCTACCTGCACATGATGTATGTGCCGGTGGTGCTGAGTGCTCTCGCATTCGGGGTGCCCGGCGGCGTGGCGGCGGGCGTGGCCGGCGGGTTGTTGCTGGGACCCGGGATGCCGCTCGACACATCCACCGGCGAAATGCAGGCGCTGCACAACTGGCTCTATCGCCTGTTCTTCTTCACGCTCATCGGTGGGCTGGTGGGCATCGGCGCACAGCACCTGCGGCGGCATCTGCGCGAGATGCAATGGCTGCACGAGCACCATCCGGACACCGGCCTGCTGAACCTCACCGGTCTGTTCAAGGAACTCGACAAGCTGATGCGCCGGGCCAGTGGCGAACAGCGCGTGATCCTGTCGATCACGCAGCTGAACAATCTGCTGGAGATTCAGAACACGTTCGGTTCGGCGTTCGGCATGCGCGTGCTCGGTCAAGTCGTCGAACGTGCACGCAGCGTGGCGCCGCCGGGATCGCTGCTGGCGCTGGTGCAGCCGGACCGTGTGGCATGCGTGGTGCCCGACAACGAAGCGGCTCGGACCATGCGCGACCGGATCGAAGCGGCGGTCAAGGAGTCGTACCTGGTCGACGGCGTGCCGATCCACGTCGAGGCCAGCATCGGCGTCGCGCATGCACCCGCGCATGCGCGCACGCCCGAAGAACTGCTGCAGAAGGCCAGCATCGCGATGCACTGGGCCGTGTCGCGCAAATCGGCCGTGTCGCGCTACGACAGCGCCAACGACCGCACGAGCCGCGACAACCTGCTTTTGCTTGGCGCGATCCCGGATGCAATCGAGCGCGGCGAACTGCTGGTCTGGCACCAGGCCAAGGTGGCGTTGGCCAGCGGTGAGGTTGCGGGCACCGAGGCCCTGCTGCGCTGGCAGCACCCGCAGCGTGGCATGGTGCCTCCAGGCGCTTTCATCCCGCAGTTGGAGGAGACCACTCTCATCAACGACGTGACGCAGGTCGTGATCGCGCGTGCGTTTGCCGATGCCGGCAGCTGGCGCGCCGCCGGCCATCGTTTGAAGGTGTCGGTCAACCTTTCGGTGCGCAACCTGCGGGACCGCATGCTGGTCGACATGTTGGAGCAGCACGCACGCCGGCAAGAGCTCCATCCGTCGGACATCGAGCTGGAGGTGACCGAGAGCGCCGTGATGGCGGACCCGGACCACTGCATTCGGCTGATCGCGTCTTTGCGTGACCGCGGCTATGGGGTGGCGATCGACGACTTCGGCGTCGGCCACTCGTCGCTGGCCTATCTGCAGAAGCTGCGGGTGTCCACGCTCAAGATCGACCAGGACTTCATCAAGACGCTCGTGAGCAACAGCAACAACCAGAAGATCGTGCAGGCGATCCTGCACTTGGCGCACTCGCTCGGCCTGGAAACGGTGGCCGAGGGCGTCGAGGATCCCGCGTCCATTGCCTTGTTGCGAGAGTGGGGCTGCGGCTACGGCCAGGGCTACGCGTTCCATCGACCGGCCGCATCGGCAGACCTGCTTTCGTTCCTGCAGGCGCGGACGCAGGCAGCGCCAGGAATCAAGGCCTAGCTTTCGTCGACCGGTTCGATCGGCTTGCGACGGTGACCCGCGCTCGCGGGCCACCCTCCTGGCTCAAGCCATCTGAGACGCTCAGGCGTTGGCGTCGGTCATCAGCTTGCCGCGATCGAGCAGGTCCTTGATCACCTGCTGATCGGTCGAGAAGCCCGACAGCAGGTTCACGCCCTGCAGCACGATGGTCTGGTCGACCGCGCCCGCGTTGTAGCCGTTGACGAAGCCGCCGCTGCTGCTGATCTGCACCGTGGTGTTGCCACCCGAGGTTTCGAAGTGCAGGTAGTTCTGCAGGTTGCCGACCGTGATGGCGTCGTGCGTCTCACCCTGCAGCAGGTCGCGCAGGTCGAGCACGTCGCCGTTGGCCGATGCGTTGGCGTTGTCGAAGGTCTGCACGGTGTCGACGGCCGGCGTGCCGGGTGCGCCGCGGTCAGCGAGCGACCACACGAACACGTCGGCGCCGTTGCCGCCCGTCATCGTGTCGTTGTCCGAGCCGCCCACCAGCATGTCGTTGCCGTCGCCGCCGCTGAGGTTGTCGTTGCCGGCACCGCCGCGCAGGATGTCGGCACCCGTGCCGCCGGTGATCGCGTCGTTGCCCTGATCGCCCAGCAGCAGGTCGTTGCCGGCGCCGCCGTCGATGGTGTCGTTGCCCGCGCCGCCGTTGATGAAGTCGTTGGCGGCGTTGCCGGTGAGCGTGTTGTTGGCCGCATCGCCGGCGATCGAGTTGGTGATCGCGCGCAGCGTCAGCGTCGAGCTGCTGATGTCGCCATCCGTGTCGGTCAGCGTGTAGCCGATCTCGGTCGGCGCGATCGCCGCGGCCGAGCTGTTGGTGATGGTGTTGTAGCTGACCTCGGCAATGCTCGCATAGGCATCGCTGTTGGCAGTGATCTCGATGCGGCCGATGTTGCTGTACTCGCTCGGCACCGTCACGGTGCCCTCGGAGTTGCTGTAGAAGCGGCCCAGCATGTGACCGTCGATGTGGTAGATGGTGTAGG
>DATKJN010000552.1:0-2553 GCA_035543655.1 Burkholderiaceae bacterium
ATCGTTCACTACCTGGGCGTGATGCCGGCGATGCTGCTGGCCGCGCCGCCCTCGGCGCACGACCGCGAACACGCAGTGCGCATCGGCTTCGGCGCCGGCGTCGATCGCAAGCTGCACGCGGTATTCGAACAGCGGTTCGGCTTTTGCTTGCTCGAGGCGTGGGCAATGACCGAGACCGGGTCGGCCGCCTGCGTGATGGCAAACCGCGAGCCTCGGCACGTCGGCACGAACTGCTTCGGCCGTGCCGGTCCCGCGATGCAATGGCGGCTGGTCGACGACGCCGGCGCTGACGTTGCTGCCGGCAGCGCCGGCGAGTTGCTGGTGCGCAGCGCCAGCCCCGAGGCGCGGCGAGGCTTCTTTTCGGGCTACCTCAAGGATCAGGCGGCCACCGAGGAAGCGTGGGTGGGCGATTGGTTCCACACCGGCGACGTGGTGCGCGCCGATGCCGACGGCAACCTGTACTTCGTCGACCGCAAGAAGAACGTGATCCGACGCAGCGGCGAAAACATCTCGGCGGTGGAAGTGGAGAGCGTGCTGAACCAGCATCCGATGGTGCAGGCCTGCGCCGTCGCCGCCACGCCCGACGCGGTGCGCGGCGACGAGGTGCTGGCCTGCATCGTGCTGCGCCAACCGGTCGCGCCTGCCGAACGCGAGGCGCTGGCGCAGGGCATCGTGCGGCATGCGTTGGCCAACCTCGCGTACTACAAGGCACCGGGCTACATCGCTTTCGTCGAAACGCTGCCGTTGACGCCGTCGCAGAAGATCCAGCGCGGCGAGTTGAAGGCCATGGCGCTCCAGCTGCCGGGCCGGGGGCATTGCATCGACACGCGCGCGCTGAAGAAGCGCGCCTCCTGATGACGCGCCGCGGCTACGAGGGCGTGGCGATCACCGTGCCGGTGACCGTGCCCTATGTGCGCTACTCGACGCGCAGCGCCTATTGGTTCCTCGGCCAGGCCTTGCGACGACTCAGTGATGCGTCGGGGTTGAAGAAGGAGCAGTTCGACGGCATCACGATCAGCAGCTTCTCGCTCGCGCCCGACACCGCGGTGGGCGCCACGCAGCACCTGGGCTTGTCGCCGCGCTGGCTCGACCACATTCCGAACGGCGGTGCGTCGGGCGTGATGGCATTGCGCCGTGCGGCCCGTGCGGTGCAAGCGGGCGATGCCGACGTCGTGGCTTGTCTCGGTGCCGACACCAACCAGGTGGATTCGTTTCGCCAGATGCTCGGCAGCTTCAGCCAGTTCGCGCGCGACGCCACGTATCCGTACGGTTCGGGTGGGCCGAATGCGCTGTTCGCCTTCATCACCGACCATGCGATGCGCACACGCGGCGCGCGCCGCGAGGACTTCGGGCGGCTGTGCGTCGACCAGCGCCACAACGCGCTGGCTGCCGGCAGCAAGCTGTTCAGCAAGCCGTTGACGCTCGACGAGTACATGGCGGCGCGGCCGATCGCCGATCCGATCCACTTGTTAGATTGCGTGATGCCGTGCGCCGGCGCCGAGGCGTTTCTGGTGATGCGCAGCGAGCGTGCGCGCGATCTGGGCTTGCCCTATGTCGAGCTGCGCGGCGCGATCGAACGCCACAATGCGTTCGCCGACGATCCGATCATGACCCGCGGCGGTTGGCTCGTCGACCGCGACGAGCTGTACGCGATGGCCGATGCCAAGCCAGCCGACATTCATTTCGTGCAGACCTACGACGACTATCCCGTGGTGGTGATGACGCAGTTCGAAGACCTCGGGTTCTGCGCCAAGGGCGAGGGGCCCGAGTTCATTCGCGCGCACCGCTTCACCTGGGACGGCAGCTTTCCCAACAACACCAGCGGCGGCCAGCTGTCGTACGGGCAGGCCGGCGCGGCGGGCGGCTTTCTCGGCCTGAACGAAGCGATCCGCCAACTCACCGGCCAGACGCCGGGGCGCGCGGTACCCAATGCCAAGCTCGGCCTGGTCAGCGGCTACGGTATGGTCACCTACGACCGCTGCCTGTGCACCGGCGCGGTGATCCTGGGGGCGATGTCATGACGATGCCGCTCGTCAGGCCCAAGCGCAAGAACCCGGTGCTGCGCACGCGGCAGATGAACCTGCCGCCGGGCGCGCGCAGCCGCGTCGCGCTCGGGCTGACGGCGGCGGCGGCGATGGGGCGCTTCGAGCTGCAGCGCTGCGACGATTGCGGCACCGTGAGTTATCCGGCGCGAGAGGCCTGTCCGCGCTGCGCGTCGGTGCGTTTGCGCTGGCAGCCGCAAGGCGGCGAGGGCGAGTTGCTCGGCCGCACCACGCTGCACCACAGCAACGACCTGTTCTTTCGCGAACGCCTGCCCTGGCGGCTCGGCTTGGTGAAGCTCGATGCCGGACCGACGCTGATGGTGCACCTGCATGGCGGCGTGACCGAGCCTTCGCAACGGGTGCACGTGGGCGCCCGGCTCGATCGCGCGGGGCAGGCCGTGCTGATTGCATTCCCGATTCAGGAGCCACCGAACATGGCAGACGATCCGATGCTGCGCGAGATGGCCAGCGACCCCAAGCTGCGCAAGGTGCTGGTCACCGATGGCATGAC
>DATKJN010000553.1:0-6093 GCA_035543655.1 Burkholderiaceae bacterium
GCCGGCCGCACGGCGTTGAGCAGCGCCTCGACAGCGATGTGCACGTTGGCCCGGTAGACCGCCGCACCGCCGAGGAACGAGAACATCACCATCATCACCACCGCCGCCGGCTCGGGCCATGAGAGCGGCCGGCCCATCGCGTAGCGCATGAACACGCCGAGCGGAATGATCAGCGTGATCACGACCATCGCGGTGCCCGAGAGCACGATGCAGCCGATGTAGGTCCACTCCATCGCCCGCGCGTAGCGTTGTCTAGCATGCATGACCACGACTCCCATCGGCCCAGTCCGCGCCGTGCGGCTGCCCCGTCCTCAGGCGTTGCCCCGACGGTGCTCGAGGCAGCGCTCTCCCGCGGGCGGCAGTGCGCGCCCGTGCATCACGTGTGACGGGTTACTTCGTGTCCTCGATGCGCTTGAGCAAGGCCGCGTACTTGCTGCCGTACTTGTCGCGGATCGGCTGCGTGGCCGTGTAGAACGCAGCCTTGTCGGCCTCGACGAACTGCACGCCGGCGGCCTTCAGCTTCGCCGTGGCGTCGCCGACATAGGCGTCCCACAGTGCGCGCTGCTCGATCTGCGTTTCGCGCGAGAGCTTCATGACGAGCGCCTGGTCCTCCTTGGACAGCGTGTCCCAGGTGCGCTTGGAGAAGACGAAGATCTCGGGAATGATCAGGTGGCCCGTCAGGCTGTACACCTTGCTCACCGTGTAGTGGTTCTGCGCCAGCAGCGTCGGCGGGTTGTTCTCGGCGCCGTCGACGACACCGGTCTGCAGCGCGCTGTACAGCTCGTTGAAGCCCATCGCCACGCCGTTGCCGCCCATCGCGTTCATGGTCTCGACGAAGATGGGGTTGCCCATCATGCGGATCTTCATGCCCTTCAGGTCGGCGGGCTTGGTGACCGGCTTGGCGGCGTACACGTTGCGCGTGCCGGCATCCATCCAGCCGAGCACGACCAGGCGCGACTGCGCGCTGGCGGTGACGCGGTCGAGCAGGTCCTGGCCGATCGGGCCGTCGATGACCTTGCGCATGTGCGCCTCGTCGCGAAAGATGAATGGCAGGTTGAAGACGTTGAGGTCGTCGACCACCGGCCCCATCGCGCCCACCGAGATGCGTGCGATCTGCAGCGCACCGAGCTGCGCCTGCTCGATCATCTCTTTCTCGCCGCCGAGCTGCATCGACGGGTACATCTGGATCTTGATGCGCCCGTTGGTGGCAGCCTCGAGCTTCTTGCCCATGCGCTGCATCGCCTCCACGGTGGGATAGCCCAGCGGGTGCACGTCGGACGCTTTCCAGACGGTCTGCGCTTGCGCCACAAGCGGTGCGGCGGCCCAGCCAGCGGCCATTGCCGCGCCGGCGGTGATCACGGTTCTGCGGTTGCTCATCGTTGTGTCTCCATGGTGTTGTAAGCCGAAGGCCTTCGGGGTCACTCGAACGGGCCGATGCGCACGAATGCACCGCCCTGGTAGGTCGCTGTGGGGTCGTTCAAATTGATCGTCGGTTGCTTGGCCTCCAGCGCGGCGCGGAAGCGCTCCGAGCTGTCCTGCGGCCGAAAGCCGATGTGCCGCGCCGAGGTGTTGTCCCACCACACGTTGGTGTTGTCGGACATGCCGTAGACGATGGCGTGCCCCAGCACCGGCGTGGTCAGGCAGGCGGTGACGAGGCGATCGAGGTCGTCGTAGCTGAGCCAGGTGGCGAGCATGCGGCGGTCCTTCGGCTCGGGGAACGACGAGCCGATGCGCAGGCACGCGCTCTCGATGCCGTAGCGGTCGAAGTAGAAGCGCGACACGTTCTCGCCCCAGGCCTTGCTCAGGCCGTAGAAGCCGTCGGGCCGCACCGGATCCTGTGGGCTGATCACTTCGTCCTGCCGGTAGAAGCCGGTGACGTGGTTGGAGCTGGCGAACACGATGCGCTTCACGCCGTGCTTGCGCGCCGCCTCGTACAGATGGACCACGCCCATCACGTTGGCCTCGAGGATCGGCTGCCACGGCTGCTCGGTGGACACGCCGCCCAGGTGCACCACCGCGTCGACGCCGTCGAGCAGCTTGTGCACCGCTTGCGCGTCTTCGAGGTGTGCCGCCTGCAGCTCTTCGCCGGCGGCGGCGCCGCCGAGGTCGCCGATGTCCGACAGGCGCAGCGTGGCGCACAAGCGCTTCAGGCGGGGACGCAACTGGCGACCCAGGGCGCCGGCGGCGCCGGTGAGCAGCAGGCGATTGAACGGCGGACTCATCGACGAAGACTTCAGCGGAGCAAAACGGGTTGAAGAGTTTTTCGCGCCGGCCTCGGGAGTAGCGGGGTTGCGCGGCAGCGATTGATGCGCTACGGTTGTTGTACGTTGTCATACAACGCACGCATTGTTCGCCGATGTGTCGGCGGCTGTCAATGCGAGCGAGATGGGGTTTCCACCGAATGCCGGCACCCGCTGAGCCCGTAGCTTCCCGCCGTCCGCGCACGCTGGCGCTCGAACTGGTCGACGCGCTCGGCGAGCGCATCCACGACGGCCGCCTGTCGCCGGGCGACAAGATGCCGACCGAGGCGGCGGTGATGCAGGAGTTCGGTGTCAGCCGCACCGTGGTGCGCGAGGCCATCTCCAAGTTGCAGGCCGCCGGGCTGGTCGACACGCGGCACGGCGTGGGCAGTTTTGTCGTCGGTGCCATGCAGGCCGTGTCCGGCTTCCGGCTGGCGCCCGAGAAGATGGCCACGCTGCGCGACGTGGTCGCCGTGCTCGAGTTGCGCATCGGCATCGAGACCGAGGCCGCCGGGCTGGCCGCACAGCGGCGCACCGCGCGCGACCTGACCGGCCTGCGCGAGGCGCTGGACCAGTTCGAACGTTCGGTGCGCGCCGGCCGCGACGCGATCGATCCCGACTACCGTTTTCATCTCGGCATCGCGCGTGCCACGCGCAACCCGCACTTCGCCGAGATCATCGGCATGCTCGGCCAGACCATCATTCCGCGCGCGCGCGAGGGCGCCGGCGTGTCCAAGGCCGAACGGCGCGCCTACCTGTTGAAGGTGAACGCCGAGCACGAGAGTATTCTCGGTGCCATCGCGGCCGAAGACGCCGACGGTGCGCGCGCGGCGATGCGCACGCACCTGGCCAACAGCCGCGAGCGGCGCCGCCGCGAGGCGGCCGCTGCGGGCAATGGGCATTGACGCGGGCAGCCGCGCAACTCATACGATGTCATACAACTTCCGCGCTCCACGCGAGGCCTTCCGACGATGAAACAGCGAGTCCTTCAATACGGCCGGCTGATGCCGACCCTGGAAAAGCAACTGGCCGAGGCGTTCGACCTGCACCGCCTCGTCGACGAGGCCGACCCGAAGGCGTTTCTGGCCCAGCGCGGCGGCGAATTCACCGGTCTGGCCACCCAGGGCTTCGCCGACGCCGCGCTGATCGCCGCTTGCCCGAAGCTGAAGGTGATCTCCAGCTTCGGCGTCGGCGTCGACAAGATCGACCTCAAGGCCGCCGCCGAGCGCGGCATCCCGGTGGGCAACACACCCGACGTGCTGAACGACTGCGTCGCCGACCTCGCGATCGGCTTGATGATCGACGTGGCGCGCGGCATCGGCGCCTCGGAGCGATACCTGCGCGCCGGCTCGTGGCCGAAAGGCGCCTATCCGCTGCAACGGCGCATGAGCGGCAAGAAGCTCGGCATCCTCGGCCTCGGCCGCATCGGCCACGCCATCGCCAAGCGCGCGCTCGCCTTCGACATGGACATCCGGTATCACAACCGGCGCCCGGTGGCCGACACGTCGATCGCACACGAGCCGTCGCTGGTGGAACTGGCGCGTTGGTGCGACTTCCTGGTGGTGATCGTGCCGGGCGGCGCGTCGACCAAGCACCTGGTGAATGAAGCGGTGCTGAATGCGCTCGGACCCGAGGGGTTCCTGATCAACGTGGCGCGCGGCTCGGTGGTCGATGAGACGGCGCTGGTGCGTGCGCTGAAAGACAAGCGCCTCGGCGGCGCCGCGCTCGACGTGTTCGAGAACGAGCCCCAGGTGCCGGCCGAGTTGATGGCGCTGGACAACGCGGTGCTGGTGCCGCACATCGGCAGCGCCACCATCGAGACGCGCGCCGCGATGGCGCAGCGCGTGTTCGACAACCTCGCTGCATTCTTCAACAACGGCAAGCTGATCAGCCAGGCGTCCTGACTCCCAGTCCGCGCCCCAGGAGAACCCCGTGAGAGAAAACCGCCTGCGCACGCTGTGGCAGCAGAACAAGCATGCCGTCAACGGCTGGCTCGCCATTCCCAACGGCTTCTCGGCCGAGGTGATGGCGCATCAGGGCTGGGACACGCTCACCATCGACATGCAGCACGGCGTGATCGACTACGCGCAGATGGTGGCGATGCTGCAGGCGGTCAGCACCACGCAGACCGTGCCGATCGTGCGTGTGCCGTGGCTGGAGCCCGGCATCATCATGAAGAGCCTGGACGCCGGTGCCTACGGCATCATCTGCCCGATGGTCAACACGCGCGAAGACGCGCAGCGCCTGGTGTCGTACACGCATTACGCGCCCAAGGGCAGCCGCAGCTTCGGGCCGGTGCGCGCCAACCTGTACGGCGGCCCCGACTACGCCACCCAGGCCAACGACACCATCGTTGCGTTCGCGATGATCGAGACCAAGCAGGCGCTCGACAACCTCGACGACATCCTGTCGGTCGAGGGGCTCGATGCGGTCTACATCGGCCCGTCTGACCTGTCGCTCGCGCTCGGCTGCCGCCCGGTGTTCGACGATGTCGACCCGCCGGTGGCGCAGGCGATCGAGCACATCCTGAAGCGCGCCAAGGCGCATGGTGTGCGCGCCGGCGTGCACAACGGGGTGCCCGAGGTGGCCAAGCGGCGGGCGGCAATGGGTTTCGACTTCGTCACGCTGAGCTCCGACGCGCGCATCCTGATGGCGATGTCGCAGCAACTGCTCGCGGCGATGAAGTAGCGAGGACACCCCGAGGGCGGGCACTGCAGGCGCGCGCGAGGTGCGTGGCCTGCAGCGCCGCCTCAGGCCGCCGGGTTGCGGCGGTTCTGCATCTCCCGTCCCATGTCCTTCAGGTCCTCCGCGCGCATGCGCTCGTGCACCGCAGGGAACGCAAAACTGTCTTCGAGCCGCAGGTGCCGCTCGTGGATCTCGATGAAGCGCCCGGTGAGCCCGTGCAGGGCGTCGAGCGAGCGCGCCGACAGCGCCGACACGCTCTCGTGCACCTCACGCAGCAGCGGCCCGAGCTGCTGCCACACGGCGTTCAGCGCGTCGTGATCAACTTGCAGCCGGCGCGCGACATCGATGAGCCACAGGTCGCCGGTGGCGTGCAGCCGCGGCAACACGTGCCGCTCCTCGTCGGCATGGTGCGCCGGCGCGGCGATCTCGAAATAGCGCCAGACGTCATGCGCTGCGCTGCGCGCGTCGGCGTCGTGACCCACGGTCTGCAGGTGCTCGACGAGGCGGCGCAGCAGGTCGAGCGAACGCCGCACGCGCTCGTGGCAGGCATCGAGCATCGCGAACGGCTGCTCGAAGCCGACCTCCGGCGCGCGCACATGCGGCAGCGACACGACGACCCCATCCGGCATGCGCCGATTGTGGGCAGCGCGCGCAGCCGCGTGGTGAAACCGGCTTGATCCAGCGCAGAAAGCGTTCAGCTATCGGGATGCCGCCCACGAAGCGGGCGGCACCGGCACCGGGCGGGGCGCCAACGCGAGCAGCTGCGCCACCACGGCCACCGCGATCACCTCGGGCTCCTTGCCGGCGATGCCCGGCACGCCGATCGGGCAGGTGAGGCGCGACAGCACGTCGGGCGCGATGCCGCGCGCCTCGAAGCGATGCAGAAAACGCGCGCGTTTGGTCCTGGAGCCGATCAGGCCGAGGTAGGCGAAGTCGCCGCGCTTCAAGATGGCCTCGGTCACCGCCTGGTCCAGTGCATGGCTGTGCGTCAGCACGAGGTAACACGCGCCCGATGGCGCGCTCGCGACCTCGGCTTCGACCGGCTCGCTGCAGATGCGCTGGATGTGCGGCGCGCTCGGCTCGCGCGGAAACTCGCCGTCGCGCGCATCGATCCAGCTCACTTCGCAAGGGATGCCTTCGAGCAGCCGCACGATCGCGCGACCGACGT
>DATKJN010000554.1:0-2320 GCA_035543655.1 Burkholderiaceae bacterium
CGCTGGGGCCTGCGCAAGGATCCGTTCTACCCGTGGGCCACCACCGACGAGCGCTTCGATGCGGTCAAGCACCCGAACGAGCCCAACCGCTTCGGCTGGGTGGTCGAAATCGATCCGATGGATCCGTCTTCCACGCCAATCAAGCGCACTGCACTGGGCCGTGCCGCGCACGAAGGCGCTTGGGTGGCGATCACGAAAGACGGGCGCGCGGTGGTGTACTCGGGCGAGGACGCACGCTTCGAGTACATCTACAAGTTCGTCAGTCGCGACAAGATCGCACCCGGTGGCGCCAAGGCCAACCGCGAGCTGCTCGACCACGGCACGTTGTACGTCGGCCGCTTCGACGCCGACGGCAGCGGCCGCTGGCTGCCGCTGGTGGCGGGTCAAGGCCCGCTCACGGCTGCCAACGGCTTCGCCGACCAGGGCGCGGTCGTGATTCAGGCGCGCCAAGCCAGCGATGCCCTCGGCGGCACCAAGATGGACCGCCCCGAGTGGCTGGCCATCGATCAGAAGGCGGGTGAGGTCTATTGCACGTTGACCAACAACTCCAGCCGCGGCCAGCCGAACTTCCCGGGCGTCGATGCCGCCAATCCGCGCGCCAACAACACCATGGGCTGCGTGATCCGCTGGAAGGAAGACGGCGACTTCGACGGCACGACGTTCAAGTGGAATCACCTGGTGCTGGCCGGCGACCCGGCCAACGCGCGCGATGACGCCAAGGGCAACGTCAAGGGCGACATCTTCGCCTGCCCCGATGGCCTGGTGCTCGACGCGCGCGGCGTGCTGTGGATCCAGACCGATGCGCATGCCACGCAGATGTACAAGGGTGAGTTCCAGAACGTCGGCAACAACCAGATGCTGGCCTGCGACCGCACCAGCGGCGAGATCCGGCGCTTTCTCACCGGGCCGACCAACTGCGAGATCACGGGCGCGACCATGACGCCCGACATGACGACGTTGTTCATCAACGTGCAGCACCCGGGCGAAACGCCGAGCGACCGCAGCGATCCGGCCGACCCCGGCAAGTTCTCGCGCTGGCCCGACTACAAACCGGGTGGCCGGCCGCGCTCGGCCACCGTGGTGATTCGCAAAAGCGACGGTGGTGTGATTGGCACCTAGGTGATGCGATAGACGTCGAGCAGCACCAGGCTCGCCTGTCGCTGCCCGACGGCGAGCGCCATCACCTTGTTCAAGTGCACCCAGGCCGGTGCGCCGGTGGTGAAGCGGATCAGCGTGCGAAAGAAGTACTCGTGCGCCGCCACCGGCTCGCCGCCCGCCAGGCGTGCCATGACCTCGGGCGCGCCGTGGCGCATGCCGTCGCTCTGCACTTCGATCAGCGCACCGTCGTCGGCACGGATCACGTAGTGCGCGGCGATGTCGAGCACGCCGTCGCTGCGGTTGACTTGCCAGTCGACGCCACCCTCGACGATCCTGCCGTTGAGCTCGGGGCCCCGCACCGTGCCGCCGAGCAAGGGCACGTAGCGGCGCTCGCCATGTTTCGCTTGCCCCAGGCTCACGAGCTGTCCGACCTCGCAGCGGATCTGCGTCAACGGCAGCAGCGCCGGTGGCGCCGGGAAGCCGCTGCTGATGCCGGCTCCTCGGTGCGGCGCGCCGCCGCTCACTTCGAAACCGGCATCGTGAACTCGGCGCCCTTGGGGGTGCTCTCGGGCCAGCGCTGCATCACGGACTTCTGCTTGGTATAGAAGCGCACGCCCTCTTCGCCGTAGGCGTGCATGTCGCCGAACAGGCTCTTCTTCCAGCCGCCGAAGCCGTGCCAGGCCATCGGCACGGGGATCGGCACGTTGATCCCCACCATGCCCACCTGCACGCGCCGCGCGAACTCGCGCGCCACGTTGCCGTCGCGCGTGAAGCACGCCACCCCGTTGCCGAAGTCGTGGTCATTGACCAGTTGCAGCGCTTCGGCGAAGTCGTGCGCGCGCACGCAGGAGAGCACCGGGCCGAAGATCTCTTCCTTGTAGATGCGCATGGTCGGCGTCACGTGGTCGAACAGCGTGCCACCGGTGAAGAAGCCGCTTTCGTGGCCAGGAATCGTGGTGCCGCGGCCGTCGACCACCAGCTTGGCGCCTTCCTTGACGCCGGTCTCGATGTAGCCCTCGATGCGCTCCTTGGCCTGGGCGGTGATGACGGGGCCCAGTTCGGCGTCAGGCACCATGCCGTTCTTGATCTTCAGCGCCTGGGCGCGCTCGGCCAGCCTGGGCATGATCTTGTCGCCCACGTCGCCCACCAGCACGGCCACGCTGATGGCCATGCAGCGCTCACCGGCCGAGCCGTAGGCGCTGCCGATCAGCGCGTCGACGGC
>DATKJN010000555.1:0-15781 GCA_035543655.1 Burkholderiaceae bacterium
GGTTCTACGAGGCGTTCGCGTTCGGTGACAGCGAAGCCCTCGCCACCGAGCTGGCCGACCTGGTGCTGCGGGGTATCAAGCGGGCGACCGCGAGCCTGGTGTGGACCTATGACGTCGAGCACAAGCCAAGGCCCCGACCGGGCGACTTCAGCATCGTGACGAGCTGGGACCAGCGGCCGCTGTGCATCATCGAGACCACGGCGGTCGACGTGGTGCCGTTCCACGCTGTCGGCGAAGCGTTCGCACACGCCGAAGGCGAGGGCGATCGCTCGTTGGCGTACTGGCGTCGGGCACACACCGATTTCTTCCGGCGCGAGTGCGCCCGCATCCAACGCGATCCGGCGCCTGACATGCCGGTGCTGTGCGAGCATTTTCGTGTGGTCTTCCCGACGGGGGACGAAACGGTGCGCTGACCGCCGCCGTGCTGCGCCCGTGATGATCGACCGCATCGATCACCACCATGCGTACGCAGCGCGGCCGGCGGCCGCGCCAGGCTGAGCGCGGCCGCGCAAGCCTCTGTCGCTCAGGCGGCGGGCGCGGCCTCGACCCGGATGCGGCGCGCCAAGTACCACACCGCGAGCGCCAGCACCGCGAGGAAACCGAGCGCGCCGGCAAAGCGGGCGTGCGCCGAGTGGACGTCGGCGGGCAGCCACAGGCCCGCGATGTACGACAGGCCGACCGCGGCCACGCCGAGCGCGTTGCCCGTGCTCTGCATGGTCGACAGGATGCCTGCCGCGACGCCGGCGTGTTGTGGCGGCGTGCGCGACAGCGCGAGCGACACCAGCGGTGCCATGATCAGACCGATCCCGGCGCCTTCGATCAGCAGCGGCACCAGCATCGCGGCGATACCCAGTCCCCGTGATGCCACCAGAGCCTGCGCGACATGGCCACTGATCAGCACCAGTGCGCCCATTTCCACCAGTGGACGCTTGAGCGTTCGGCCGATGGCGGCGCCACCCATCGACGCGGCAAAGAACGCAGCGCCGAGCACCGCGAACACCAAGCCCGAACCCAACGGCGACGCGCCGAGCGTGGCCTGCAGGTGCAGGCCGAGCACGAAGTAGAACGACGCGATGCCGGCGTAGAACACCAGCACCGTGCCGACGCCCAGACGGAACAAGCGCACCGAGACCAACTCGGGTGGGATCATCACCGACAGCTTGGCCATGCTGCGGGAGCGCTGGCTCAGCATGAAAGCGACGAACAACACGGCGGACGCGACCAGCAGGCCGATGTTCCACAGGCCCGACAGGGCCTCGCGACCATAGGTGAGCGGGACGATCAGGCAGGTGAGCGAAGCGGCCGTCAGCACCATGCCCCACACGTCGATGCGACGACCCTGTGTGCTCGGCGGGTCACGCTCGAGCAGCTGCGTGGCCAGCACGATTGCCACCAGCGCGATCGGCGCGTTGATGAAGAAGCAGCTTCGCCAGCCGGTGCCGGCGAAGTCGATCTCGATCAGCGCACCGCCGAGCACCTGCCCCATCACGCCGGCCAGGCCCATCGCCATCGCATAGGCTGCGAACGCCCGCGCGCGCTTGGCGCCCGGGAAGTTCAAACCGAGCAGCGCCAGCACCTGCGGGTGCAGCAACGCACCCGATGCACCTTGCGCGAAGCGCATCAACACCAGCATCAGGCCCGAGGTGGCGAGGCCGCAGGCGACCGAGGTGGCGCCGAACAGCGCCATGCCCCCCAGGAACATCTGGCGACGGCCGAACAGGTCACCGAGCTTGCCGCCTGCGATCAGCCCGGCGGCGTTGGCGATGCCGTAGCCGGCGACGATCAACTGCAGCTGTCCTGGAGTGGCTGCGGTCTCGCTGGCGATCGACGGCAAGGCGACGAGCACGATGAAGAAATCGAGCGCGACCATGAACGCGCCGGCCAGGATCACCAGCAGGCGCGCGCTGTCGAGCAGTGTCATGCGGTGGGCCACCGGGCCCGACGAGGCGTCTGCTGCACCGCCGGCGGCGGCCGCTCCCAACCTGTTTGTTGCTTGTGTCACGTACACCTCGTGGTCGCGGCATTGTGCCGGCGCCCACTGGGGGTGTGTACGCTCAACTGTTGATCTGGCGCAAGCGTGTTTGCGCCGACGTCACCGAGGTGGCTGCGCGGTGTCGCGCACCGTCACACGGTGAACCAGCGCATCGTCTCGCTGTCGGGATGGTGTTCGCGAGCGAACTCGACGAACTTGTCGAACGGCATCGGCCGTCCATAGGCATAACCCTGCACCATGTCGCAGCGGATGCGCTTCAGGATTTCCATGTCGGCGCTTTCTTCCACGCCTTCGGCGATCACGCTCAGCTGCAGCGAGTGCGCCAGACGCACCAGGCTCTTGACGATCTTGTGGCTGGTGTCGTTGGTGGAGATTTCCTTGACGAACGAGCGGTCGACTTTCAGCGTGTGCACCGGAAAGCGCGCCAGGTAGGCAAACGACGAATAGCCGGTGCCGAAGTCGTCGATGCTCAGGCGCACGCCCATGCGGTGCAGATCGCCCAGCACCTTGGCGCTGACGTCCACGTCCTGCATCAACGCGCCCTCCGGGATTTCGATCTCCAGCAGGTTGGGGGGCACGTTGGCGGCGCGCAACGCCTCGCGCACGCGATCGACCATGCAGACGTCGCCGAGCGACTGCACCGACAGGTTGATGCTCACCGGCACCTGGATGCCCATCGCGTACAGCGTGCTGATGTGGCCCAGCGCTTGCTTGAGCACCAGCTGGTCGATCGTCGCCATCAGGCCGGCGTCCTCGGCCAGCGGCAGGAACTCCGCCGGCGACACGATGCCGCGCTTGGGGTGCGCCCAGCGGATCAGGGCCTCGGCGCCGGCCAGGGTGCCTTCGCTGAGCGAGCCCTTGGGCTGCAGCATCAGCATCAGCTGGTGCTGCTCGATGGCGGCGCGCAGCTCGCCTTCGAGCTCGGTGCGCAGCTGCGACGAGCGCTCCAGCCCCGGCTCGTAGGCCACCAGGCCGCCGCGCTGGGTCTTCTTGGCGTGGCGCAGCGCGAGCGCGGCGCGTTTCAGCATCTGCTCGGGGTCGCGGCACTCGATGTCGCGCACCACGCAGCCGGCACTGGCGCCCAGCACGAAGCGGTGGCCGTGCAGCATCAGCGGCTGCTTGGCGATGTCGATCAGCGCCACGGCGCGTTCGTGCAAGCCCTCGGCACCCTGCTTCTGCAGCACGCAGAACTCGTCGCCGTTCAGGCGGTACAGCTGCTCGCCGGGCACGGTCTCAGTCTGCAGTCGCGAGGCCACTTCGAGCAGCGCCATGTCGCCGCCGGCGTAGCCCAGTGCGTCGTTGATGCTGCGGAACCGGTCCAGGCCGATCACCAGCAGCGAGAACGCGTGGTTCTGCTCGAACAGGCTCTCCAGGTCGTTGATCAGGCCCAGCTTGTTCGGGATGCCGGTCAACGGGTCCTTCACCACCTGCTGCGCCAACTGGTATTGGCGCACCACGCTCTCGGACGCGTCGTTGGCCAGCAACAACATCCCGTCATTCACCGGGAATACCCGAGCCATCAGCCAGCGGTCGAGCACGGTGGAGTAGCCGATCTTGGCCGTCGGCTTGCGCTCTCGGCGACAGCGCTCGATGACCTCGTAGAAGATCGAGCGCTTGAAGTTGGGGAAGTACTCGAACGGCGTCTTGCCGATCACCTCGCCGCGGCTCAGCCCGAGGTTGGACAGGTAGATGGAGTTGCAGTAGCGCACCGTCCAGTCATCGTCGACATAGACGATGGCCTCTCCCGCCTGCCTCAATAAATGGTCGAGGTCAAGCCCTTCAAGGGGGCCGAACAGCGACTCGATGTCCTCGCGGCGCATTGTTGTTGCACTCCCGGAAGAAACGCTCTGCTATCGTTGGGTTAGAGGTTGGGGCGACTAAGAAATCGTTGGGATGGGTGGCATGGGATTCGACTTCCTAGAACTCACAGAAGCGCTTGAGTGCAGCTTCACCAAGCGCGTGGCTTTGCGACCGGTGGCACTTTCTGACGCTTGGCCTCTCTTTGCCGCCACCAGAAATCCGGAATTCAACAGGCACCTCAGCTGGGCACAGCCCGAGACGGAGGACCTGGTGCTGAAGCGGATTCGACTGATCATGGATGCGTCGAGAAAGGGTCGCCTCACCGCGTTATCGGCCGTCCAGCGAACGACTGGAGAGTTCATCGCGCTGTTCCGCTTCATCCCGCACGGCACGCTGCCCGGCACGGTGGAGATGGGCGTGTGGATGCACGACAAGTACTGGCATGGCCGCTACGGCCTCGAACTCGGCCAGTTGTGCGTTTCCGCGGCCTTCTCGTTGTCCGACATCAACCAGCTGTTGGGTGCGACAACGCTGGAAAACCGAGGTTCGTGCCACTTGATGACTGCCGTCGGCATGACGCCGGTTGGCACGGTCGAGCGCGATTTCGAGATCGGTCGTCTCACGTTGCGCGAATACACGATCTCGCGCAGCGCCTGGGCTGCGCGCCATGCCACGCCGTTCTCCGTGTTCGACGACGAGCGAGTGGTCGACCACGTGCCGCCGCGCCGCCTGGTGGCGCCGGTGGAGCAGCCGGCCGGAGTGCCCCAAGCTGCGGTGACGGGTGAGTTGCAGCACGCTTGATCGGTAAGGTCTTGTTGCCGTCGAGTGTGCCCGTGCGCCACGGCGGCGGGCCTGGGTGGGGCGTGACATTCGTCCGCCGCAATTGAAACGGGCCCGCGGAGCGCGCAATACGCCCGTTTTGCTTGGCCGCAGCGCCGGTATCGCGAGCCGGCCTCGCAAGCCCAGGACCTCTGGTTTTCCCGCATCGCAACCGCACCGCGGGGCGCCACGGGTGGACCGAATCCACGCCGATTCCCGGGGCCAAACGCGATTTGAAGGTCCGTTGATTTGCGTCAACCGAGCTTCATTTCTCGTCGGCTGACGCGCGCGCACAACGTCACGGACGCCATCGCGCCGAACGCCGCCGCGCCGCTCAGGCCGGCAGCGCCTAGGCCTCGCAAGCCGTCGACTCGGGCGGCGCGGCGCTGCGGCGTTGCAGGCTCGGAAACACCGCCAGCGCGCGCCGCACGAGATCGGGCGGCAACGCCGTCACGCTGCCTTCGTCGCTGCCGACCAGCACGAAGCTGATCTCCATCGTCGACAACGTGCGCTGCGACTCGGAGTCGCACATGCGGTGCAGGCAGCGCACACGCGTGTCACCCAGCTCGAGCAGGTCGGACTCGATGTGCAGCACGGTGGCCGCGCGCACCTCTTCGATGTGCACGATCTTGTGCTCCAGCGCCATGAGGCTGCGCCGCTCGTTGACCATGCGCCGCGGTCCATAGCCCAGGCGAGCCAACAGCTGCCACGTGGCTTCGTCGTAGCGCCCGATCAGCTCCTGCACGTGCAGGGGTCCCTGCGCCGGCATGTGGCGATTACCGGCGAAGCCCCGGTGGGTGACCACGGGCGGCGGTTGAAGCATCGGTTTCATCGGTGGGCCTTGGTGTCGGCCGCGCGTGCTGGCCAATGCGCGATCGTGGCGCGTGTTGCCCCGTTGGGTCTTGTAGGAATGCGACATGCGAAGAAGGTTGTCGCAAGCCTTCAAGACGCCGCCTCCGCCCGCGCTCACCGTCGAGCTGATGGATGCCGCTTGCTGCGCGTGCTGCCGACGTCGTGCGCGCTGAGCGTGCTCGAGGCCGCGGCAAGCTAGCGCGTCAGAACGACACGCACGACAGGCTGTCGGCGCGCAGCACCGACTGCTGTTCGAAGCGCTGGCGGTAGTCCCGACGGATGGCGTCGATCTTGCGATCGGCGCGTGCATCGCCATGCGGGTACAACAAGATCAGCACGTTCGCGCCTTCGACCATCGTGGCGCCGCGGGCGTCGCGAAACTGCCCGATGCCGGCCAGCAGTGTCAGCCCGTCCGGGAAGCGCGGCGTCACCTGCTCATCGACGAACACCTTGAACTGCGCTTCGCTCACCACGCCGCCCGGCGTGGAGCGGCCGAAGAAGAGGTCGGTGCGCGCGAACGCCTGCGCGCCACCCCGGCAGGGGCCGAGCGCGGCGATCGATGAGCCAGCCGCCATGGCCAGCCCCGCCAGCAGCGCGGCGCGGACGACGCGGCCTGGCATTGCGATCACAGGTAGACCGTGGCGCCGCGCGTGGCCGCGCGAAACGAGTGGGCCAGCGGCGAGTGGCGCGAGCGCACGAACAGGCGCGGCGTCAGCCCGGTGAGCTGGCGCACCACGCGCGTCATGTGCGCCTGGTCGGCAAAGCCCGTGTGCGCGGCGACATCGGCCAGCGAGGCGCCCTGTTGCGCATGGCGCGACACCCATTGCACCCGGGATACCTGCGCCAGATGGCGTGGCGAGGTGCCGAACCAATGCGCGAAGTGGCGCTCGAGCTGGCGCCGCGACACCGCCGCTTCGCGTGCGAGATCGTCGATCGCAATGCCCGGTTCATCCAGCAGGCGCAGCGCCGCGCGCGCGGCGCGCAAGGCGGCGCCCGACTGCTGTCGGCGCACGGTCACGCGGGCCTCGATCCACGATGCGAACAGGTGCAGCTTGGCATCGATGGTCGGCGCCAGCGCGACCGCCGACTCCAGCGCGATGGTCGTGCGCCGGTCCAGCAACTCGGCCACGTGGGCACGGATGCGCGGCACGCTGGACAGCGGCTGGCTGTCGAGGACTTGCACCGCGCCCAGCGGCGTGAGCAGCGCAAACAGCGTGACGCAGCGGCCGGCCGGCACGAACGCACCGGTCGATTCGCGGATGCCGGTAACCCAGGTGTTCTGCCCGTGTTCGCCTTTGGCCTCGATGCAGGCATCGGAGGCGCGGCCGAGCTGCACCGTGAGCACCATCGACTCGTGCGGCGCCACGAACATCGGATGCGACGCGATGGTGCCCACTTCGGCGGCGACCAGCGCACGGACGTGCGCCTGCAGTGCGGTCGGCACATCGATGCTTCGAGAGAAAAAGGCGGCGTGGTCGTGCGTGGGCACGAACGCGGCCGCCAGCAGCGGCTGATCGGGCATGGTGGGTACTCCGTGGCACACGCCTGGCGCCGGGATCCTCACGGCGCGGCACGGCGTCTGCGCCCGCGTGGCGGGCGAGGGCGCATTGTTCGCAAAGCGGACATCGCGGTCTCGGGACCGTGGCCCCGCGGCGGCGCCCAGCCGCCCATCTGGCATGGGACCGAGGTCCCGACTCGGCCGCGCCCGGCATCGCGCGCCAGGGTGCCCGGACCGCGCGGTTTTCGCAATCGTCCAAGACCGGCGCGCCGGCCATCGGCACAGTGCGCCGCTTTTTGGCGGGAGCAACGATGCCTTCAATCACTTTCATTCGCAGTGTCGGCTCGGCGGCCGCAGCGCTGGCGCTGCTCGGCTGCGGCGGTGGCGGCGACACGCCCGTGGTGGCAGCCACGCCGATGGGCGCGGCAGCTGCCGCGTCGAGCGCCGAAGACCACGAGGCGCAGGCCCAACGGGGACGCGAGCAGCAGGAACAGGAGGCGCTGTTGTCCACCGGCGTGCACGCGCGCATCGCGTTTCGCAAGCCGGAGTTCGCGTTGCTCGACCTGCTGAAGGGCAGGCGCTTGTTCGAGCGCGAAACCTTCGATGGCAATGGCCGCACTTGCCTCACCTGCCACAGCCGCGACAGCGGCACCGTGTCGCCGCACGATGCACAGCGACGCTTCGCGGCCGATCCGAACGACCCGCTGTTCCGGGCCGACGGCAGCGACGACGGTCAAGGCAACGGCGCCACCCGCATGCTCAAGGAGGCGACCGTGCTGGTGCGCATTGCGCTGCCCGACCACGTGAGCATCGTCGGCGACCCGGGCGCACGCAGCGTGCTGCTGCGCCGCGGCATTCCGTCGACGCTGAACACGCCGGCGCTCGACGACAAGCTGATGCTCGATGGACGCCAGCCCGACCTGCTGGCGCAAGCGCGCGGCGCGACCGCCGACCATGCGCAGGCGCAACGCGAGCCGCGCACGGATGAGCTGCTGCAGATCGCGGCGTTCCAGCACACGCCGCAGTTCTTCAGCTCACTGACGATGCTGAAGTTCGCCTACATCGGCACCAAGCCCCAGCTGCCCAGCGGACGCTCCGAGTCCGAGAAGCGCGGGCGGCGTTTCTTCATCGACGCCGCGCCGAGCGGCGACCTCAAGACCGGCCTGTGCGCCGGTTGCCACAGCGGCGACATGCTCAACGAGACCAACGAGTTCATCCCGGCGCCGCCGTTCGCGCGCGGCGGCCGCTTTCAAAGCGTGGGCGTGTCGGAGTTCAACGAGACCGGCAACCCCGTGCTGCAGTGGCGCTTCAAGAACCCCGACGGCACGGTGACCGAGTTCGCCAGCCCCGACCCCGGGCGCGCGCTGATCACCGGTGATGCGCGCGATGCGCAAGCCAGGAATGCGTTCAAGATCCCATCGCTGTGGGGCGCTGCGCGCACCGCGCCGTACTTTCACGACAACTCGGCCAGGACGCTCGACGACGTGGCGCGCCACTACGCGCGCTTCTTCGGCGCCATCTCGCCGATCCAGCTCACCGAGCAGGATCAGCAGGACATGGTGGCCTACATGAAGCTGTTGAAATAGCTGCGACGCTCAGCGAGGCGCCTGGCCGAAGCCGGCCTCGCGCGCCCGCACGATCGCCTGCGCGCGGTTCTCCACGTGCAGGCGGTCGAAGATGCCCGTGATGTGGTTGCGCACGGTTTTCTCCGACAGGCCGAGCAGCGCCGCGATCTGCGCGTTGTCACGGCCCTGGGCGATCAGCTCGAGCAGCTCGCGCTGGCGACCGGTGAGGGCATCGAAAGCGCGGCCCGCCGCGGGGTGGCCCGACGGCAGGAAGGCGCGCACTTCGTCGATCCAATGCTGCCAGCCGGGCTCGCTTTCCAGCAGCAGGTGGTTCCGGCTGTCGATCGGCACGAAGCGCGCGCCGGGAATCGCACTGGCGATCAATCGGCCTTCGTCGAACGGCACGCGCACCTCGTGGCGGCTGTGCAGCACCAGCGTCGGGCAGCTCACCTGCGCCAGGCGCTCCACCACGTCGATGTGCGCAAACTCGCGCATGAAACGTGCCGCATTGGCCGGCGAGGTCGAGATGCGCTCGTGTTCGTTGAACCACTGGTGCTGCTCGGCCGTGCCGTCCGGGATGAACTGCGTGGTGAAGAACTGGCGGAACGACGGATCCGCCTTGCCCCAGCCGAGCGCGGCCAGGCGCGTCATCATCTCGGCCTCTTCGCGCTGCTCGGGCGTGTTGCTGCGCACCAGGCGGCCGCGCGCGTAGCCGCCGTGGATCACCAGATGCGTCACCCGCTCGGGGTGTCGCACCGCGTAGTCGATCGCGATCGAGGCGCCTTGCGAGATGCCGAGCAGCGCGAAGCGGTCGAGGCCAGCCGCGTCGGCCACCGACTCGAGGTCGGCCACCCAGCTGGCGAAGCTCAGGTCGTCGACGGTCCAATCCGACAGGCCGCAACCGCGCTCGTCGTAGAGCACGTAGGTGCCGCGTCGAGACAGCTCGCGCACGAGGTGGCCCCAGACGGGGCTGTCGATGTCGTGCTCCAGATGCGACAGCCAGGTGGCGACCTTGATCAATGGCGGCCCGCTGCCGGTGGTGGCCCAGGCCAGGCGCACACCGTCGTGGCTGCGCGCAAAGCGAACCTGCTGCTTCATGGCGCGCCGATTCTAGGCCGCACTCCCGCGTGCAGCACCGCGGCAGCCGGCGATTTCCTCTACAGTGCGGGTCGTTGGGATCGGTGCTGCCGCACCAAGCGAGCCTTCATGACGAGAGGCGATTCGGGAGCCGATGCGCGCTTTGCCGCGCTGAGCGACACGGTGCGTGCGCTGGCCGAGCGCGGCATCGTGCGCAGCTACCGCAAGGGCACGGTGCTGATCGAAGAGGGCGACCGCGGCGACACGCTGTACGTGTTGCTGTCGGGCCGGGTGCGCGTGTACTCCAGCAACGAAGCCGGCCGCGAGGTCAGCTATGGCGTCTATGGCGCCGGCGAGTACCTCGGCGAGATGAGCCTCGACGGCGGCCCGCGCTCGGCCAGCGTCATCACGCTGGAGCCGACCACGTGTTCGGTCGTGCAACGCGACGCGCTCGAGGCCTACATCGCCGAGCAGCCGGCATTCGCGTTCGAACTGCTCTCCAAGCTGATTCGACGCGTGCGCGCCGCCACGCTCAGCACCAAGCAGCTGGCGCTCAACGACGTGTATGGCCGGCTGAAGGCGCTGCTGGAGTCGCACGCCGATGCCGACACGCCACTGCCGCGAACGTTGACCGAGCGCCTCACGCACCAGGACATGTCGAGCCGCATCGGATGCTCGCGCGAGATGGTGAGCCGGCTGATGAAGGACCTGCAGCGCGGCGAGTACATCGACCACGATGGCAGCGTGATCCGCCTGCTGCGACCGCTGCCGCCGCGCTGGTGATGCGCCGGCGCGCTACGGCATCAGCAACAACAGGCCGAGCGCCAGCACCGCCACGGTGCCGGCGGCACTGAGCACCACGGTCAGCAGCGGCCCGATCGGTCGACGCGGGGTGTCCACACGGCGCCTCAATGCGGCGTCTGCCGCAACACGTTGACGATCGGCGGCAGCATCGACACGGTGCGCACCAACGCGCCGATCGATGGCACGCTGGTCTTGGAGCGGATGCTGCCCACGTGCGTGCGCACCGTCGACAGCGCCACGTTGTGGTTGCGCGCGATCTCGGCCGGCCGGGCGCCACCGCACAGGCCCTTGAGCACCAGGGTTTCCACCGGCGTGAGCTTGTGCGTGCGCGCGAACGCCTCGACCGACAGGTCCTGGCAGACTTGCGGCTTGCCCAGCAGCACCAGAGCCCACTTCGGCGCCGCGCTTCCCGGCGCCAGCGGCACCAGCGGCACCAGCGACAGGCTGACGCGGCGCACGCCCGGACCCAGCGTGAGCAGCTTGCGGTGGCCGCGCTGGAACACATCGGCCAGCGCGTCGCGCAGCAGCACCCCGTCGTGCGGATCGTGCGCCTGCAGGCGGTCCAACAGCAGCTCCAGCGGGTGCGTGGCGCCGAGCTCGCAGCGCGCGGCATGGTTGGCATGCACCACGTGCAGGCTGCGATCCAGCAGCAGCAGGCCGTAGTCGAGCTCGTCCACGGTGGCAGCCAGCAGGGCGAGCAGGCTGGCCTCTTCGACACGGGGCGGAGCCTCGACACGCGACGGCACTTCGGGAGCAACAGCGGTCATCGACATGGTGAACCTCGACCGTCATGTGAGCGCCGCAGCCCTCCGCAGCGCAGGCCACGACAGTAGGGCCGAGGAATCCGTCAATGTGGTGAGGAAGTGGGGCGCGGCTTTGTGCGGTATTTACGTTCCCGCCAGGCTCCGCTGCCGCGGATACGGCACCACCAGCGCCAGACTCGCTGCCGTCATCGCCAGCATCACCCCGGCCAGCGGCACCACCGAGTCGCCGGCGATGTACGGCGCCACGCCCTGGATGGCGAGCGCGCCGGCGATCAGCAGCAGCAACACCATCATGGCCGACGCGCGCCCCATCTGGGCTGGCGGCACGCGCAGCGCTTCGCTGAACGCCGCCGGACCGCGCACCGCGAGCGCGGCGCAGAACAGAAACCAGAACACCGCCAGGGCGGCGAACGGCGGCGTGGCGATCGCGCTGCCCGCGATCAACGCGGCGCACAACACGATCTGCACCGCACTCCCGGCGTGCACCGCGCGCGCCGGCCCGATGCGCTGGCTGATGCGCCCCGTTTGGGTGGCGGTGACCATGAAGCCGAGCACGCCGATCACCTGCAGCGCAGCGAACGCGCCTGGCGGCAGCTTCAAGGTGTGCTGCAACAGTTGAGGTGCGCTGCCGACGAACGCGAACAGCGCACCGAGCGCCAGCGCGTGCGACAAGGCCAGCCGCGTGAAGCTGCCGTTGCCCAGGATGTCGCGGTAGCGCGCCGGCACGTCGAGGTTCAACCCGGGCAGCTGCCGCGGCGCCACGCGCACGACGAAGGGCAGCACCGCGAGCGTGGCCAGCGCGACGATCCAGAAGATGCTGCGCCAATCGGTCCACAGCAGCAGCAACGTGCCGAGCACCGGTCCGGCCGCGGGCACGATGGCCTCGATCGACGCGATCGTCGCCATGCCGCGCACCGCGCCGGCATCGCCCAGCGTGGCGCGGATCACGCTCGCGGCCACCACGGTGGCGGCGCCCGCCGCGATGCCCTGCAGCAGACGCAGGCCGAGCAACACTTCGATGGTGGGCGCCAGCGCGCAGCCGGCGCTCGCCAGTGCGAGCAGGGTCACGCTCCACCACACGCAGCCGCGAGGCCCGAGCCGGTTCAACAACTCGCCCCACAGCAGCTGCGAGGCGGCCAGGCCGGCGAGATAGATGGCGACGGTGGCTTGTGCGGGGGCCACGCCCACGTTCAGGTGCACCTGCAGCGTGGGCACCGCGGGCAGGAACAGGTCCATCGCCAGCATGCTGGTGCCGGTGAGCAAGGCCAGCGGCAGCAGCGTGCGCAGCGAGGCGCGCGAGCCGGGCCTGTCGTTCATCGCCACAGCGGCCGCAGGCACCACACGCCGATGACCGGCCCGACCGCGAGCCAGGGCAGCACCGCATGCAGCGGCGCCACGCCGGCCAGGTGCACGAACAGCACGATGGTGGCGGTGGAGATCGCAAAGCCGATGCCGTTCACCAAGGTGAGCACGCTGCCCACCAGTTCACGCGGCGCGTTGGTGGCGGTGAGGGCGCTGAACTGCGGCGAGTCGCCCGATACCGTGAGGCCCCACAGCAGCAGCCACAGTGCCCACGGCAGCAGCGGCGCATCGAGCATCCAAGGGGCCAGCAACGCACACGCGCCGCTGCAGCCAAGCTGGATCGCGGCGACGCGCGCACCGCCAATGCGCCGCGCCCACAGGCCGCCGCCGACACAGCCGATGGCGCCGGCGGCGATGGCGGCAAATGCCCACATCGATGCGGCAGGGCCGTCGGCGATGCGCAGGCCGATGATCGCCGGCAGCAACACGATCAGCGCGTACAGCTCGCCCATGTGGCCGAAGTAGCCCAGCACCGAGGCGCGCAGGCGGCGGTCGTGCCAGATCACGGTGAGCGCGCCCGGGCTCCAGCCGCTGTGCGCGCCGCGCGGCGTGAGGTGCGGTCCGTCGGGCACGGCCAGGGCCATCAGCACGCCGCCCGCTGCAGCGACCGCGCCCACGCTGGCCATCACCGTCTGCCACGGCCATTCGGCGCCGAGTGCGCGCAGGCCATACGGAAACGCGGTGCCGAGCACCAGCGCACCCACCAGCACGCCGAGCGCCCAACCCAGGCCGTGGGCATACCAGCCTGCTGCGATCTTCATGCCGACCGGATAGATGCCGGCGATGCACACGCCGGTTGCAAGGCGCAGCACCAGCAGCGTCGACAGATCGGGTGGCAGCCACGCCGTGAGCCCCGCGAGGCCGGCGCCGAGCAGTGAGCACACGAGGAACACGCGGCGCGGCGAGAAGCGGTCGGCCACGGCGAGCAGCGCGAACACCAGCGTGCCAGCAATGAAGCCGAGCTGCACCGCGGCCGTCAACCAACCCACGGCCTGCGCCGGCCATGCGACATCGCGTTGCAGGTCCGGCATCACCGCGTTGATCGCAAACCACAACGACGTGCCAGCCAACTGCGACAACGCGATCGCGGGCAGGATGCGGCGCGGCACGGGCGTGGCGCGCTCGACGGTTGCGGGCATCGCGGCGGTCATACGGCGCGGCGAGTGTACTGAGGCCGCGCCGAAGCGCTCAGGACGACAGCGCGTGCTGCGGTTGCACGGCGGTGAGCTCGCGCAGCACCGCATCGGCATCGGGCATCGCAGCGAGCTCCGCTTGAATGGTTCGCGCCGCATCGGTGAAACGCGTGTCGGCGAGCAGGCGGCTCGCGCAAGCCGCGATGCGCGCGGCGCTCACCTCGGCACCGCTCAGCATCTCGCCGGCGCCCGAGCGTGCCAGCGCCTCGGCGTTGCCGAACTGGTCGGCGCCCTGCGGCAAGGCCAGCTGCGGCAGGCCCAGGCTCAAGGCACCGAACATCACGCCGGCGCCGCCTTGCGACACCACCAGCCGGCAGCGCGGCAGCAGCAGCGCGTGCGGCACATAGCGCTCGATGCGCACGTGCATCGGCTGCGGCCCGAAGGCGTCGGGGTCGCCATCGGGGCCGACCGCCACGATCACGTTGCAGCCGAGCTCGCGCAATCCCTTGAGCGCCTCGCGCAGCACCGCGGTGCCGTGTGTGAACACCGTGCCCAGCGTGAGGTGGATCGATTGCACGAACGGCAGCACGTTGAGGTCGAACGGCAGCCGATCGCGCGCGCCGGGCGGTGCCATCACCGGCCGCAGCGGCAACACGCGGCGCCAGGACGGCGGCATCTCCGGCTGCAATGCATGCGGGCTCAAGCGCAGGTAGGTGGCCAGCGACAACCGGTGTTGCAGGTCCGTGGCGGCGATCCAGGGCTCGCCGACGCGCATCACCGCGTCGACGAACGGCGGCCAGATCTTCATCGACGGCGCCAGGCCGAGCCCGTGCACCGCATGGCGCGCGCCGCACACGGCCGCGACCACCGGGCCCGCCAACTCGGTCTCTTCGTGCACCACGAGGTCCGGTCGCCATGCCGACGCCTGTGGCACGAGTTCGGCCGCGCGTGCCACCGCGGCCTGCGCAAAGTAGTTCAACCACGCACCGTGCTGGCTGCCGCCGGCCTCGGCGTGGGTGAGTCCGACCGGCCACACGGCAAGCCCGAAGCGCTGCACGTGCGGCGTCATGTCGCGGGCGGTGGCAAAGACCACGTCGTGGCCGGCGCGGCGAGCGGCCAGCGCGAGCGACAACATCGGATTCACGTGGCCGTACAGCGGCCCGCTGATGAACAGGATCTTCATGGCGTAGGAAAAATGGCCCGGCAGTGTGCCCGCACCTACGCCGCGCATTGACCCTCGGACGAGGGAGGCGGGATTTCGAATGAAACAGAGCGAGCGCGTGCGCTCAGTGCACCACGGTGCGGTTGCGGCCTTCGCTCTTTGCGCGGTACATCGCGCGGTCGGCGCGCTCGATCGCCGCGGCGTCGCCGTCGTCGGGCGCGATCATCGTCACGCCGGCGGAGAAGGTCACGCGCAGGTCGGGCGCGAGATCGGAGAAGTCCTGCGCGTTGAGCGCCTGGCGCACGCGCTCGAGCGCCGCGAAGGCATCGGGCCGGCGCGTGAACGGAAACAGCACGAGAAACTCCTCGCCGCCCCAGCGCGACAGCAGGTCGCCACTGCGCAGCTGAGCGCTTGCCACCGAGGCAAAGCGGCGCAGCACCTCGTCGCCGGCGGCGTGGCCGAGCTTGTCGTTCACCTGCTTGAAGTGATCGATGTCGATCAGCGACACCGCCAGCGGCAGCGCGTTGCGGTCGTGGTGCGAGCGCTGCAGCGCGATCAGGTCGGCCATGTGGCGGCGGTTGTAGCTTTGCGTCAGCTCATCGCGGATCGCCATCTGCTGCACCCTGTCGAGCGCGGTGCGCAGCTCGGCACGTTGAGACTGCAGGCGTTCGTTCAGGCGCGTGAGGCGGCCCGCGAGGCTCGCGATCAACGGCATCACCAGGCATGCATACAAGAAGCCGATCAGCTGCAGCTGCGCCGGATAGCGCAGCGGATCGATCTGGTGGCTCATCACCATCGTGGCGGCCAGGCCCACCAGCGTGCCGACGACGAAGTGCCACAACTGGCGCACCGGGAACGCGAACATCGCGTACACCACATGGCTGGCCAGGATGATCAGTGTGGCCGGCGCCGCCGGTCCCGACGTGGCGTAGGTGAGGTACATGAACAGCAC
>DATKJN010000556.1:0-2345 GCA_035543655.1 Burkholderiaceae bacterium
GCTCGGCCACGTCGTCGAGTGCGTCCAGCGGCAGGCCCAGGCGCCACAGCACGAGCCAGGCGGCTTCGTCGAATGCGTTGGTCGTGCCCTGTCCAAACGAAACGCCCGCCTGTTCGAGGCGGGCGCTGGCGCGCTCGATCAACTCGATGACGGTCATGTCAACAGGGCCTCCAACGTGCGGCGGTAGATGTCCTTCAGCGGTTCGATGTCGGCCACGAGGGTGTTCTCGTCGATCTTGTGGATGGTCTCGTTGACGGGCCCGAACTCCACTACTTGCGGGCACACCTTTGCAATGTAGCGTCCGTCCGACGTCCCGCCGCTGGTCGAGAGCACTGGTGTCAAGCCGGTCTGGGCGCGGATCGACCGCACGAGTGCCTCGCTCAAGCTGCCCGGGGTGGTGAGGAACGGCTCGCCGCCGAGCGTCCACTTCAGGTCGTATTGCAAGCCAAGGCGATCGAGCACCGCTTGCACGCGGGCCTTGAGCGAACCCGGCGTCGATTCGGTGCTGAAGCGAAAGTTGAAGTCGACCACCGCGGCACCGGGAATCACGTTGAACGCACCGGTGCCGGCGTGAAGGTTTGACACCTGGAACGTGGTTGGCGGGAAGTGCGCATTGCCGCGGTCCCACTCGGAGGCGGCCAGCTCGGCCAGCGCCGGCGCGAGCTGATGGACGGGGTTGCGCGCCAGCTGCGGGTAGGCCACGTGGCCCTGGATACCATGCACGGTGAGCTGGCCCGACAACGAGCCGCGACGGCCGTTCTTGATCATGTCGCCGAGTTTCTCTACCGATGTGGGCTCGCCGACGATGCAGCAATCGAACTGCTCGCCGCGTGCCTGGAGCGCCTGCACGACGCGCACCGTGCCGTCGACCGAGGGCCCTTCTTCGTCGCTGGTGAGCAGCAGCGCCACCGCGCCAGCATGCTGCGGATGGGCGTGCACGAACTCCTCGCCGGCCACCACCATCGCTGCGACCGAGGTTTTCATGTCGGCGGCGCCGCGGCCGTACAGCCGCCCGTCGCGGTGAGTCGGCACGAACGGGTCGCTGTGCCATTGGTCCAGCGGCCCGGTGGGCACGACGTCGGTGTGGCCTGCCAACACCACCGTGGGGCCTGGCCGGGTGCCTCGGTGGATTGCCCACAGATTGCTGACCACCGCAGCCTCGGGGCCGAACGGCATCGGCTCGCACTGAAAGCCGAACGGCCGCAGGCGCTCGGCGATCAGCGCCTGACAGCCGCCGTCGGCGGGAGTCACGGACGCGCGCGCGATCAGCGCTTCGAGCAGGTGCAGCGTGGAACTCATGGCGCGAATTATCTGCGACGCTCCAGCGTCGCATCCCCAAGCGAACGCCGCGGATCCGGCTCCGCCGGTCCGCTGGCGTTGCCCCCTCGAGGGGGAAGCGGCCGCCAGGCCGCTACGGGGGTGGTCTATCTGCGCGTCAGCGGCGCGCTGCGCGTGGTGGGCGACTCGGACACGACGTCGAGCGCGATCTCGGTGAAGAACGCGGTGTCGGGGTCGTCGCTCTTTTGTGGGGCGCGTGCCACCGGCGTCTGGTCGTTTTGCAGGCGCCACATCAGGTTGGTCGGCGAGTCGGCGTGGGACAGGCCCTCGTCGCGCGTGATGAGGCCGTCGTTGATCATTCGGGCCAGGTCTTCCTCGAACGTCTGTGAGCCTTCGGCGAGCGACTTTTCCATCGCTTCCTTGATCGCGGTGAACTCGCCTTTCTCGATCAGCTCGGACACCAACTTCGTGTTGAGCAGGATCTCCACCGATGGCGTGCGGCCGCCGGCCGAGGCGCGCAGCAGACGCTGCGACACGATGGCACGCAGGCCCGAGGACAGGTCGCTGAGCAGCGCGGGGCGTGACTCCGGCGTGTAGAACGACAGGATCCGGCCCATCGCGTGGTAGCTGTTGTTGGCGTGCAGCGTGGCCAGCACGAGGTGACCCGACAGCGCGTAGGAGATCGCCGAGGTCATCGTTTCGCGGTCGCGGATTTCGCCGATCAGGATGCAATCCGGCGCCTGGCGCAGTGCGTTCTTGAGCGCCAGCTGCAACGTCTGCGTGTCGCGGCCGACCTCGCGCTGATTGACCAGCGAGCGCTTGTTGGTGAACGCGAATTCCATCGGGTCTTCGATGGTCAGGATGTGGCCGGCCATCTGCTGATTGCGGTGCTCGAGCATCGACGCCAGCGTGGTGCTCTTGCCGGTGCCGGTGGCGCCCACCATCAGGATCAGGCCGCGCTTTTCCAGCACCAGATTGGCCAGCAGCATCGGCACGTTGAGGCTCTCGAGCGACGGAATCTCGCTCGGGATGTGGCGGATCACGCCGGCGATCGAGCCACGCTGACG
>DATKJN010000557.1:0-5261 GCA_035543655.1 Burkholderiaceae bacterium
ACGGCAACCGCATTCGTGAGCAGTTGCTGACGCTGGACGATCGCGAGCACAAGAGCACCTACTGCATCGTCGAGGCCAGCGTGCCGCTGCAGCGCTACGTGGCCACGGTCACCTTGAAGCCGGTGACCGACGGCAACCGCACGTTCTGGCATTGGGAGTCGACCTTTGCCACGCCGCCGGGCCAGGAGCGCGAGTTGCGCGAGATGGTGGCGCGCGACGTCTACGAAGCGGGCTTCGCAAACCTGCGCCGCCACCTCGAACGCGGGGCGGACCTGCGCGCACCCGGTGCCGTGGCCTGGCCCACCGCGCTGCCGCTGCCGGCGCGCCGCATCGTCGTGCACACGCCCGGCGAGGCGACGCAACTGAAGGCCGAAGACGCGACGGTGACGGCACCCGGCGCCGGTGAAGTCCGCATTCGCCAGCGCGCGGTCGGCGTCAACTTCATCGACGTGTACCTGCGCCGCGGCTGGATCCCCGCCATGATGGGTCCGGGCGGCACACCGGGCATGGAGGCCGCCGGCACCGTGCTCGATGTGGGCGAGGGCGTGACCGGCCTCTTGCCCGGCGATCGAGTGGCCTATCTCGGGCCGGTCCCGGGCGCCTATGCCAGCGTGCGCAACGTGCCGGCCGCGTGGGTGGTGCGGCTGCCGGCGGCGATCGAAGACGACGTCGCCGCTGCGTGGCTGCTCAAGGGGCTCACCGCCGACTACCTGCTGCGCGACCTCGGCCACGTGCGCGCCGGCACGCGCGTGCTGGCCCATGCCGCCGCCGGTGGCGTGGGGCTGCTGGTGTGCGCGCTGGCGCGCCGGCTCGGCGCGGTGGTGGTCGGCACGGTGTCGAGCGAAGCCAAGGCCCGCGTGGCGCGCGAGTTCGGCTGCGAACACGTGATCGTGACCGACGACTACCGCTTCGCCGACGCCGTGCAGCGCACCTGCGGCGGCGCCGACCTGATCATCGACGGCCTGGGCCGCGCGGCGCGCGATGAAAATCTCGCCGCACTGGCGCGCCGCGGCCATTGGGTGAGCCTGGGCCAGGCCAGCGGGCCGCTCGATGCGATCGCGCCCGACCTGCTGCTGCACAAATCGGCCACGCTGTCGCGGCCGGTGGTATTCGACTACGTCGACACACGCGCCGCGCTGGTCGAGCGCACCGAGCGCCTGTGGCAACAATGGAGCGCGCGCGACTGGAAGGCACCGCCGGTCGAACGTTTCTCGCTCGACGCCGCGGCCGATGCGCATGCGCGGCTGGAGTCTCGGCGCAGCGTCGGCGCGCTGGTGCTGATGGCCTGACTTTGCCGAAGGACGAGCTGATGATCCACACGATGAACCACTTCACGATCACCGCCGAGGACCGCAAGGCCACACTCGACTTCTATTGCGGCGTGCTCGGCCTGGAGGAAGGGCATCGGCCCGACCTCGGCTTTCCCGGGGCGTGGTTGTATGCGCCCGGTGGCAAGGCCGCGATCCTGCACATCTACTGGGATCGCCCGATGCCGAGCCAGCGCACCGGCGTGATCGACCACATGGCGTTCACCAGCAGCGACCTCAAGGCGGTGAAGGCGCGCTTCGACGAGCGCGGCATCAAGTACGACCTGCGGCGCCAGGCCGGCGCCGGCACCTGGCAGCTGTTCAGCCTCGACCCGAACGGCGCCAAGGTCGAGCTCGATTTCGATCCGGCGGAGAGTTTGTGACCGCCACGGCGGCGACCGGGCTGCGCGCCTTTCGCGTCGATGGCCAGGTGGCCGCGATCACCGGTGGCGCGCAGGGCATCGGCCTGGCGTGCGCCGAGTTGTTGAGCGAGGCCGGTGCCACCGTGGTGCTGCTCGATCACGATGCCGAAGCGCTCGACACGGCGCGCGCCAAGATGCCGCATGCACACACGCTGGCGCTCGACGTGACCGACGAAGCCGCGGTCGAGCGTGCATTCGCGGCGATCGCGCAAGCGCATCAGCGCATCGACATCTTGGTCAACAACGCCGGCCGCGCCATCCGCAAGCCGTCGCTCGAGCTGCCGCTGGCCGACTGGGACGCGGTGGTCGCGGTCAACCTGACCGGCGCGTTCCTGTGTGCGCGCGCCGCGGCGCGCCACATGGGCGAGCGCGGCGGCGCGATCGTGAACACCGCGTCGATCATGGGCCTGTCGGGCGGCGGGCTCTATCCGAACATCTCGTACCAGACCACCAAGGGCGGCCTGGTCAACATGACGCGCGCGCTGGCGGTGGAGTGGGCGCCGCGCGGCATCCGCGTGAACGCGGTCGCGCCCACATGGACCAAGACGCAGTTCATCGGCCCGCTCGAACAATCGCCCGAGCTGATGGCGCGCATCCGCAGCGTCACGCCGCTGCAGCGCCTGGCCGAGCCGCACGAGATCGCCCACGCGGTGCTGTTCCTCGCCAGCCCGGCGGCGGCGATGGTCACCGGGCACGTGCTGGCAGTGGATGGCGGCTTTCTGGCGCAGTAGCGCCGCGCGCGGGAAGCGTGCCGCTCTAGCGTGTGACCGTGAACGCGTCGCGCAGCACGCCGCTGCCCACGCGAAGATGCCACACCGGGTCTTTGCTGGGCTGTTTCTTGTTGGGTACCGTGACCGTCGCGGTGATCGTGTCGAGTCCATCGGTGTCGGTGGCCAGCTGCACGTTGCTCGCCACCGGGCGCGGCCCGTTGCCGCCTTCGAAGCTGATCGACATGCCCTGGGTGAAACCGTACCCGCTGATCGTCACCTGGACCGTGGTTCCCACGGCTGCGCTGGCGGGGCTGACCGACGTCACCGTGGAACAACTGCCGCTGCTGTCCAGCACGGTGACCGTGCTCGGCTTCTTGATGCTGATCAGCGCACACGACAGGTTGTCGTTCTTGTTGCTCTCGATCATCACCTTGTTGGGATCGATCTCGATCTTCAGCTGGTACATCCCATCGGGGTTGTCGGTGAAATCGATCTCCTGGCCTGCCAGGTGGGCGCCATAGGTGTCGCCCCATCCGACCGACATGCCCTGGATCTGGTTGCCGCATGTGGCGTAGACCGCATTGACTGGGGCGCCGGCCAGCGAGCCGTTGATCTTGGTCGTGTCCATCACGCAGAACGTGGTCTTGCTGCCGGTGCGCAGCGACGCGCCCGGCGCGTTGACCGGCTGCAGCGTGTACAGCGCGAAATCGTCGAAGTGAAAGTGGTTGTGCCCGTTGTGCCACTCGAACCAGCCGGCGAAGAACGTCGTCGACGTGCCGTCGCTGTTGAACACGCGCTGGTACACCTGCTGTTTGCCGTTGCCCGTGTCCACCGGCCCGGCCTCGAGTTGCAACGGGCCGGCGCCGTTGTTCCAGCTCGTCGTGCTGAAGCGCAGCGTCTGCGTGCCGGTGGTCGTGTTGTTGACCAGCGAGAAGTTGGATGCCGGCAGGGGCGTGAGGTTGGGTGTGCGGGCCACTTGTGCAGCCGCACCGATGGCGGTGCATGACACGGCCGCAGCGACGATGAGGCTGCGAATGTGAATGGAGTTAGTCTTTCTCACTGCATGACTCTCTCTGCGCTCGTGGGCGCGACGGGGCATGACGGGAATCAGGAGACAGCGGCCCCATGGCGCTGTCTCCTCGTGCGCCAGCTCAGATCACTTCGGATCCGGGGGGCACTTCTCCGTCTTCGGATCGCACGGCGGCGGCGGGGGCGGCGGGGGCGGCGGCGGCGCCGCACACGAGAAGTCGGACAACACCAGTCTGCCCGGCAAGGCACCTGTCGACGCACTGAGCAGGGCTCCGCTGTAGCCGACGCAGTAGAAATGCTGCGTCGAACCGGTGTTCTTCACTGGCGTGACGATGCACTGGCCGGAAGTAAAGTTCGCCAACAGACTCCCGTCGGCCGCACCGCCGGTCTGGTTGTTGACGAAGTGCCAAGTGCCAAGCTGTGAGCCGCACGACTGGCCGCTCAGATTGCTGATCGTCGCCGAGTCGGCCACTCCAACCGCGCACAGCGCCGCAAATCCGGCACTGATCCGCTGCCATTTCTTCATGTCCATGATGTTCATGACTCCTTGAGGTTTCAATCGATCGGCTTCCCTCGTGCGCCGCTGCGACAGGACTCGGGTCACCACTGAGGACGACAGCCCGCGCCGCTGCCAAGCGGGTGTCCACCTGGGTTGGTCGTTGGTTACGAGAGCCCGCCCAGGGCCCTTCGACGATCTCAAAAGGGCTCCAACTGAGCCATTCCACAGAAGTGGAAGAGGGTTGACGCGAGGGTGCTCGCGTTCATGCGGGGGTCGCGCCGCGCAGCGCCACCAGCGCGCGCCGTCGCACACCGAGCTTGGTGAACACCGCCTGCAGGTGCTTCTTCACCGTGTCTTCCTGGATGCCGAGGCGGCGCGCAATCTCCTTGTTGGTGAAGCCCTGGCGCACGTGCTCGGCCACCTGCGACTCGCGCTCGGTGAGGTGGCCGGCCGATGCAAGCGCGGGCGATGCAGCGTCAGTGCATCGACCTTTGCAGCGCCCCAGGTGCTTGCACAACACGGCCAAGGATGACGGGCATCCGGCGCCGCCGGCAACACGATCATTCGGCGGCTGCACGCTGCCCCGTGCCAGAACCAGCAAGTCGCCAGCCGCATCGGTGATGTCGATCGAGCCGCCGTCGGCAGTCATCAGGACCACGCGCACGACGGTCTCCACGTCCGCATCCGCAGACGCCAGGGGTTCCCTCTCGAGCACGCGCTTCATTGGCCCCAACAGACGCCTTGTTCTTGTACCGGCGGTGATGCCGGTGGCATGCTCAAAATGTACAAACGTCACATTTTCGGCGCATCCCCTTGACTGGGCGGCTGGTCCTGGACCGCAACGATGAAGCCGTGCCGACAGATGGGCGTCACGCGACCTGGGTCGGCGCGCCCAACACGCGCACCGCGAGATCGGTGTCCATGTACTCAGTCACCTGCTTGAGCTTGCCGTCGGCGTTGAAGTCGAACACGAAGCAGTAGGTGTTGTTGTAGTGGCCGCCGCCCTTCAACTCGGCGCGGCCGCGCGCTTCGACCACCACGACGTCGCCGTCGGCCATGAAGCGCACCGCGTGGTTGGTGTACTTGCCGGCAAAGCGCTGGTACAGCGGCGCGAACAGCTGCTCGTTCATCGCCTTCTTGCCGCGCCAGGTGCCCGACCAGATCGATTGGCCGGGGCTCGACCAGATGCAGTCGTCGGTCATTAGCTCGCCGAACGGCCGCGTGTTGCCGACGGCCATGGCCTCGAACACGGCCTGCAGGGCCTTCTTGTTGTCGCTCGCGCTCATCGTGGGGT
>DATKJN010000558.1:0-4188 GCA_035543655.1 Burkholderiaceae bacterium
GCGCGTCGTTCAGGCGATCCGCGGAACTCCAGATCATGCTGGCCTCGCCGGCGATTGTGGAGCATGGCGCCGGGCTGGAGTAGGTGTCGTTTCCCGCGCGCGTTCCCAGCACGGGTCCGCGCGCGGTCGAAGCCGACCTTGTCCTACACGCGATCAGACTGGGCAGTGCTATGGTCGCAATCTTTCAGGGAGCCGCGATGACCTTGTCACTTTCCAATCAAACGCCATCGCGACCTGCTTTGCTGCGCAACGCGCTGTTGTCAACGATCGACCTGCTCGACCGCCGACGCGCTTCGGAGATCGGCGACGCAGTCATCGACGACTATGTCTCGATGAAGTGGCTGGAGTGGCACGGCGGCGCTTTGCGCCTGACCGTCGCCGGAGAAAGCGTGCGCAAGCAGTTGCTCACCAGCCTCGAGGCCAATTGACGCGGCACCGGTCACTCCAGGGCGCCCGCACTCGCTTGCAGCCGCCAAGACGCGCGCCATGTAGCATCACAACCTTCGGCTTGCGGAAGGGGGTGCGCGATGGACCGGATCGATGGGGTGAACGCCGTCTGGGGGATCCTGGACTTCGCGATCGCGAGCATCAGCCTGTTCCTGGGCACGCATGAGGCCGGCGAACCGTGGCACATCCTGCATTGGGTGCTCGCCATCGTCTTTTACGTTCTCTTCGCGACCTCTGTCTGGGTGCTGATCCAGGATCTCCGAACCGTTCGAGCATTCCGTGGTTCGGGGTGCTAGCGGGTCAGATCAGCGTGCCGCGCTCTCGCGGACACCCTTGCAGCCCGTTGCGCCGACCGCAGGAACTCTCTTTCGCCACTGTGTGCGCTGTCAGACAGATGGGGTGACGCCGGCCGTGCACAGTCTGTGCCGGATCGACAACGCACCCGCGTGATGACCTTGCCGCATGGGTGCTGGCTTGCGGCCAGGCGAGGTTGACGATTGGCGCGCTGGTTCCGTCGGGTCCCCCCTGCGGCGCACGACTTCATTCTCTCCATCCCTGAAGGACACCCCATGAGCTTGGCAAGCGTTGCGCTGATCGTTTTGCTCCTCTTGGTGGTCGGCACCATGCCCACCTGGGCACACAGCCGCAACTGGGGCTACGCGCCCAGCGCCGGCCTGGGCGCGATTGCGTTCGTGGTCCTGGTGATGCTGGCGATGGGCGTGCTGTGACGAGCGAACCGCTCATGACCCCGGCGCCGTCGGCCGCAACGCAGGCCGGCACAAGTCCAGAGGCCTTCCATCACCTGCCTTCGGGCACGGTGCGGTTCTGGGTCTTGGTCGATGGACAGTTCGTTGGCGCCAGCATCCGCCGCGAGATCCTGCACTACCGGTACCATGCCACGCGCACCGACGACGATCCGATGACGACCTACGCGGCCAACCAGGCGGAGCTCCACGCGGCCGTGCGACGTCGCGTGGCCAAAGGTTCGATCGAGCCGGTGATGCTGCGCGATGCCGATATCCAGGCCGTGCCGCGCCCATAGAGCGCCCGCCCGCCTTCAGAGGAACGCACCATGTTGATCCGACGCAAACCGACGCAGCCCACCATTCCCGGTACCGAGCCACCGCAGCCGTCCGAGTCCGCGGTCGAGAGTTCGACAGCGACACCAGCAGGCCAAGTGGCCGCATCGGGTCCCGGCACGAGCAAGAAGTCTGCGGCGTCGAAGACGCCCCTCCGCGCGCCCCCGGCCCGCAAAGGCCCACCCGCAGGCCGCAGCCGCTGGTCACGTTAGCGGTTGGAACGAGGGGCGGCTGCGCACAACCGAGCGCCCGCTAGCCGTCGGTCGACAGGGCCTCGGTGCAGTGGTGCGGTATGAGCAGGCGCCCGTCCGCACCAGCGATGGCTTCGATGGCGATGCGCGGTGCCGAGGAAACGACGGTGCCGAAGATCGTCGCGAACGCGACGTCCGCGGCGTCGCGTCCGGTGCCCAGGCGCACGAACCCCATCGGAATCGCGGTGCCGGACGGGTCAAACAGGTACCAGCGGTCGCCCAGATAGGCTTCGACATAGGCATGGAAGTCGGTCGGGCCCAGTGCAGGGTCGGCGCCGTAGTCGATGCCGGTCGTGAAGCGCGCCGGGATGTTGATGGCACGGCACAGCGCGATCATCAGGTGCGCGAAGTCGCGGCACACGCCCGTGGTCTCGAGCAGGGTGTCGATGGCCGAGGTGTTGGAGTTCGATGTGTTCGACGAGAAGGTCGTTCGCTGCAACACCCAGTCGCGGATGGCCTGCACGCGGCCATATCCCTGCCATTGCTGACCGAACTCGCGCATGGCGAGTCGGTGCAGCCGATCCGATTGACAGTAGCGGCTGGGGTAGATGTAGCTCAGTACTTGGGCCGGCAAGCGCGCCACGGGAACCTCGCCGATCTGCGCCGGCTCGGCGATGTGGTGCGAGAGATCGACGGTGGCTCGGTACGCGAGCTTCAGCGGTCCCGCCAAGGCATTCACACGCAGGTAGCGATTGCGGGTTGCGGGCTCGGTTTCGACACGCGGCTGCACGTCTTGGCTGAGCTCCAGGCACTCCTCCACCACTCGCTGCCGGTCGGTGTGCGCCGCATGGACGTTGAAGATGAAATCGCAACCGGGCTCGGCGATGTCGTAGTCGAGTTCGAGCGCGAGCCGAAGCCTGATCATGTCATTGCATTGGAGCGACTGGGGATGGGCGTTGGGACCTCATGGGACCCTCCGGGGAGTGCCGACCTTACACCCAGCGCCGGCCACAGCGGTGCGGCGTCCATGGGGCATCCGGTTCACTCGGGCCGCGCTGGGTGCGCTTGCGCACGCAATTCGCTGTGTGCACCAGCAGACAGACGATTGGTAAAGAACGCCATAGCCTCGAGCCATCGAAGTCGACCCTCGTCTCGTTGGCGCGGCGACCTTCACGCCGATCGATCTGCGCTCCCTGAAAGGACCGTCATGAACGTTCCCATCGAAACCAAGCCAACCCTTTGGGGCATTGCAGTCGGAGCCGTTGCGCTGGCGATCGTCGGATTCGGCTGGGGCGGCTGGATCACCGGCGGCAAGGCCGAAGCGGCGGCGTTGACACGGGTCAACGATGCGGTCGTGGTGGCGCTCGCTCCTGTGTGCGTCGAAAAATTCCAGCGCGCAGGCGACTCCGCGGCCAATCTGGCTGCGCTCAGGAAAGTCGAGACATGGTCGCAGGGTGAGTTCGTGGAAAAGGGCGGCTGGGCAACCGTGGCAGGAACAAGCTCGTCGGAGCGGCTGTCGGCCGTGGCCAAGGCCTGTGCGGTGCTGCTGACCACCGCGTAGCCAAGGGCGCCGCATGATCAAGCCACCATCGCGATGAGGGGATGAACATGTCCAAGGGTCAACGCGGCAACAAGGAAGCCAAGAAGCCGAAGAAGGCACCGGCACCGGTCATGCCGATGGCGCCGGGCGGCTCGACGCCCACGCAGGCCATCGCGACGCCGCCTCGGCTCAAGAAGTAGCGCGTCGCCTGGTCGTGGCGTCGCATGCGCGCCGATCCGCTGGCAGACCCTAGGTTTGACGATTGCATCGTCAACTTACCGGCGTACGCTCCAAGGTACTAGAGGGGCACGGACATGGCACTTCACTCAGCAACGACCGCGGCGCTCGACGCCGTCCGGCGTTCGGTTGAAACCATCAGCGGATACGTCATGGCGAAACGGTGTTGGCGGTGTCGGCACTTGATGAGCAAACGGACCATCGTCTGCGCCCACTGTGGCAAGTGGCAGGGGTGAGCGCAAGGGATCGCAGCCATCCGGTGTGTGAGCGCGCGACAGGCCGCCGGCACGCGCGCTGCCCACTGGTGGAACGTGCTGTGTCTCTCGGGCGCGTGGACTGAACGGTTTGTTGTCAGCCGGCGGCCGCCACGTCCATCTGCCTGAATCGCCGAGTGATGCGCTCGACGAACGCGCTTGCCACGTGCGACAGCGGCCGGTGGCTGGCGACGAAGATGCCGGCCTCCATGCGATTGATGGCCGCGATGTCGAGTGGCCGCCAGACCAGGTCACCGCGGCCCAGCTCGTCCATGAAGGCGATCTTCGAGAAGAACGCGATGCCCTTGCCGGCAACGATCAGCCGCTTGAGCAGCGGCGTCGAGTTGCAGGCGATGTGCGGCGCCACCGCGTCCCAGAAGCGGCCGAACTCGGGCACCTGCGTGCTGTTCACGGGCGACGGGCCGCTCGAGCGCAGGAAC
>DATKJN010000559.1:0-2912 GCA_035543655.1 Burkholderiaceae bacterium
CGGGCCTTCGGCCCACTCCGCAGCGCGTGCGCGAAACACTGTTCAATTGGCTGGGTCAGGATTTGTCCGGCTGGGCGTGTCTGGATGCGTTCGCGGGCAGCGGAGCATTGGGCTTCGAGGCAGCATCGCGTGGTGCGGCATCTGTGCTGATGCTGGAACGCGAGGCGGATCTGGTCGCATCTCTGCGCGCCAGCCAGCAGCGTTTGAAGGCGAACGCGGTGCGCATCGAACGCGCCGAGGCCGTGTCGTGGATGCGCGCGGCCGCGCCGCGGCAGTTTCAGTTGGTGCTGCTCGATCCACCATTCGACGCACCAGAACTGCTGCCGGCAGCAATCGAAGCTGCCACTCACTTGGTTGGCCCGTCAGGTGCCCTCTACGTCGAGGCCGCCCAAGCGTGGCGCGAGCCTCCCGAAGGATTCACGCTCTGGCGGCAGGCGCGCGCCGGTGCCGTGTGGGCGCAGGTGCTGCGGCGCAACAGCTAAACTGCCCGCGCCGCCGTTGATGAGGAGCCGAGATGGCCCACCGCAACCCGCTGATCGCCGTCTACCCGGGCACGTTCGATCCGATGACGCTGGGGCATGAAGATCTGATGCGCCGCGCCAGCGGGCTGTTCGACAAGCTGCTCCTTGCAGTGGCTGCCGGTCACCACAAGCGCACGATGTTCACCATCGGTGAGCGCATCGAAATCGCCAAGGAAGTCGCCAAGCCGTACGCCAACGTGGAAGTGGTGGCGTTTCGCGGTCTGCTGCGCGACTTCGTGGTCGAAAACGGCGGCAAGGTTGTGGTGCGGGGCCTGCGGGCCGTGAGCGACTTCGAGTACGAGTTTCAGATGGCCGGCATGAACCGGCAGCTGATGCCCGAAGTCGAGACCATCTTCATGACGCCATCAGACCAGTACCAGTTCGTCAGCGGCACTTTCGTGCGCGAGATCGCGATGCTGGGTGGCGATGTGTCCAAGTTCGTGGCGCCTTCCGTGCTGCGCCGCCTGCAGGATCGCGTTACTCGCACCGAGGACACTTGAACTGCGTTAGGGTTGCGGCATGGCCCTGATGATCACCGACGAGTGCATCAATTGCGACGTTTGCGAGCCCGAGTGCCCGAACGACGCCATCTCGCTCGGTCGCGAAATCTACGAGATCGAACCCACCAAGTGCACTGAATGCGTCGGCCACTTCGACGAGCCGCAGTGCGTCCAGGTGTGCCCGGTGGCCTGCATCCCGGTGAACCCGCAGCACGTGGAAACGCGCGACCAGCTGTGGGCCAAGTTCACCGCGCTGGTGCGGATCAAGACCGAAGCCAAGGGTTGAGGCGTTCGGCCTGCGTCAGCGGGCCGAGACTTGGGCGCCGCGGTACAGCGTGACGGTGTGCACCTTGTTTTGGTGGCGCTTCGTGGCGTCGCCGCGTCGGCATGGCTTCGCGCCTTTGGCGCATCGCGTTTCGTCGACGGCAGCCGACTTCGACCCGCCGATCGTTGCAGGGCCCTGGCGAGCAGCCTCGCGCTCGGCCTGCAGGCGCGCGCGTTCCGCTTCGTGCGCTTCTCGGACATCACGCTGCACCGCCTGGCGCGCCTGCGCGGCCTGTTGCGCGCTGCGCGGGTCGGCGACTTCGACAGCGCGGCCGCCGTCGCAAGGCTCTTGCGAATAGCTGCGACCGTCGGCGCCGCAGCGATACACCTGAGTCTGCGCGGCGGCGCCACCGGCGCACAGCAGCGCCAGCGCGAACACGGCGGCGCGGCTCACTTGGCGGGGGCCGCCGGAGCGGCCTTGGGTTTGGCATGGATCTTCATCATCGCGCGCTCCATCGGTCCATCGATCAACAGGTCCAGCGCATCGAGCGTGCGGTCGACGCACGACACGATCAGTTCGCGCTGTTCGGGCGAGGGCTTGCACAACACCCAGTCGGCCACTTCGTCGCGGTTGCCCGGATGGCCCACGCCGATGCGCAGGCGCCAGAAATCGGCGCTGCCGAGCTGCGCCTGCAGGTCTTTCAGCCCGTTGTGGCCGGCCACGCCGCCGCCGAGCTTGAGCTTGACCTGACCGGGCGGCAGGTCGATCTCGTCGTGCACCACCAGCATGTCCTGGGGCGCGATCTTGAAGAAGCGCGCCAATGCGGCCACCGACTTGCCCGACAGATTCATGTAGGTCTGCGGTTCGAGCAGGAACAACGGACCGTCGGCGCGATTCACGCGCGCCGTCAGGCCGTGATAGGCCCGATCACTCTTCAATGTGGCGCCGAGCTTGCGCGCGGCACCGTCGAGCCACCAGAACCCCACGTTGTGGCGGGTTCGTTCGTATTCGGTGCCCGGGTTGCCAAGGCCAACGATCAGTCGAATCATGGGTGCAATTATCGAGGGCAGCTCAAAACAAAGCGGCCCCCGTTGGGGGGCCGCTGATGGGGGAGGCGGCGCATCCAGCGCCGTCTCGGATCACTTCTTCTTCTTGTCGTCTTTGGCTGGTGCGGCGGGGGCCTTGGCGGTCTTGGCGGCCGCAGGCGCAGCCGCAGCCGCAGCGGCCGGCGCTGCCGCCGCGCCAGCGGCCGGTGCGGCACCCGCTGCAGCGGCATCGGCTGTCGCGGTTTCTTCTTCCTCGGCCTTCGGCATGGTCACTGCGACGATCACCGGGTTCAGCTTGCCATGGCGCACGATGCGCACGCCGGACGGCGGCACGATATCGGACACGTGCAGCGACTGGCCCTTGGCCAGGCCGCTCAAGTCGACAGCGATGAACTCGGGCAATTGGGTTGCCAGGCACTCGACCTCGACGTCGGTGGCCACGTGGTTGACCAGGCACTTGTCGGTCTTGACGGCGGGCGCGTTCTCCTCGCCGCTGTAGTGCAGGGGCACCTTGATGCGCAGCCGCGTGGTCGGATCGATGCGCTGGAAATCGATGTGCAGCACTTGCTGCTTCCACGGA
>DATKJN010000560.1:0-2026 GCA_035543655.1 Burkholderiaceae bacterium
AGTTCGTCGTAGGCGGTGATCGGATCGCGGCCGGCGCGCGCGCACAACCAGCGGTACCAGCGGTTGCCGACTGCGACGTGGCCGATCTCGTCGCGCAGGATCACGTCGAGGATCTCGGCGGCTCGGGTGTCGCCTGCGCGTGCGAACTTCTCGCGCATCGCCGGTGTCACGTCGAGACCGCGTGCTTCGAGCGTGCGCGGCACGAGTGCCATGCGCGCCAGCACGTCGCCGCGCGTGCGTTCGGCCATCGCCCACAAGCCGTCGTGCGCCGCGAAGTCGCCGTACGCATGGCCCAGCGAAGCCAGATGCGTCTGCAGCAGCGTGAAGTGCAGCGCCTCCTCACCGGCCACGCGCGCCCAGTCGAGGTAGTACGCGCGCGGCAAGTCCGCGAAGCGCCAGGTCGCGTCGAGGGCCAGTGCGATGGCATTGAATTCGATGTGCGCCACTGCGTGCAGCAGCGCGGCACGGCCAGCGGCATCGAATGCGCTGCGCGCCGGCAACTGGGCTGGTGGCACCAGCGGCGGCCGCTGCGGCCAGCCGGGCAGGCCGGGCGGCTCGTCGATGCGGGCCTGCGTGTCGATCGGCGCATCGGGCGGGATGGCGCCGGCCCAGGTGCGTACCGCCTGCGCCTTTGCCGTCGGATCGCACATCGACAACAGCTGAAGCGCACGGCGACGCAGATCCATGTCTGCGATGATATCGGTGTCCTTGGTGGACCAAAGCCCGTGACCGATCGCCTGCACAAGTTCCTGTTCGAAGGCCTGCCGGTTCGCGGCATGCTGGTGCAACTGCGCACCGGCTGGCGTGAGCTGCTGTCGCGCCGCGCCACGGTGAGCGATGGTGGGCACGCGTTCGGTGCCGAAGTGCGGGGCCTGCTCGGTGAGATGAGCGCCGCCGCGTGCCTCATGCACGCCAACATCAAGTTCGATGGTGCGTTGATTCTTCAGGTGTTCGGCGATGGACCGGTGAAGCTCGCGGTGGCCGAAGCGCGCACCGACCTCGGCTTTCGTGCCACCGCCAAGGTCGTGGGCGATGTGCCGGCCGGTGCGCAACTCGCGGCGATGCTCAACGTGCACGGGAAAGGGCGCTGTGCGATCACCCTCGACCCCAGCGACCCTCGACCCGGCCAGCAGGCCTATCAGGGCGTCGTGCCGCTGCACGGCGACCAGCGCGAGCCGCTGCAGCAGCTGTCGCAGGTGCTCGAGCACTACATGCTGCAGTCCGAGCAACTCGACACGCGCCTGGTGCTCGCCGCCGACGACGACTGCGCCGCCGGCCTGCTGATCCAGCGCATTCCCGTGCAAGGCGATGCCAACCTCTCGGCCAGCGGCTGGAAGTCGGGCGACGAAGACGAGATCGGCCGCAGCGAGGACTTCAACCGCATTGCGTTGCTGGCCGCCACGCTCACGCGCGACGAGTTGTTGACGCTGCCGCCCGAGCAGATCCTCAAGCGACTGTTCTGGGAGGAGACGCTGCGGCTGTTCGCGCCGGTCGAGCCAAAGTTCGCCTGCACCTGTTCGCGCAAGCGCGTGGCCAACATGCTGCGCGGCCTCGGGCGAGAGGAGGTCGATTCGCTGATCGCGGAGCGCGGCCTGGCCGAGGTGGCTTGCGACTTCTGCGGCGCGCAATATCGATTCGATGCGGTCGATGTCGGCGAGGTGTTCGTGCCGGCGCGCGAGCAGCCGCCGGGCTCCTCCGTGGTCAACTGAGCGATCAGCCCAATCCGCGCGCCAGCAGGTGGCGCTCGCAGTCGGGATCGCCACACTCCGCGCACATATGGCGCCAGCGCGGTGCGCTGTCGTCGCGTGCGTTCAGGCCAGCATGCACGGCGCGCAAGGCGTGGGCCAGCCGCTGTTCGCCGCGGCCGGCGACCACCGAGAAACCGACGCCGCCATCAAGCAACGCGGCGCGCAGCAGCGAGTCGACCGGCTCGCGCACGTGAGCGCCGTCGCGGATGCCGGCGTCCGCCACCCAGGGCAGATCGAGCGCCATCAGCAAGGTCATGCGGTGCCCCTTCTGCTCGGCC
>DATKJN010000561.1:0-2446 GCA_035543655.1 Burkholderiaceae bacterium
GGTCTATGCGGCAATCGTGTGGAAGATGATCCAGGACTTCGGGCCGGGCAACCGGGACAAGCTGTTCAGTTACATCGTCGACGGCATGAACTACACGCCGGCCAAGCCAACGTTCGAAAACATGCGCGATGGCATCCTGGCCTCGGTGGCGGCAGGGCCTGCGCCGGCCGACTGCAGTCTCGTCTGGGCCGCATTCGCGCACTACGGCGTCGGCGTCGGTGCTCAGGCCACGGTGCGCGGCGCGCAGGTGCTGGTCACCGAGTCGAAGACGGTGCCGCAGAGCTGCAACTGATCGACGAAAACGCCGCGGCCTTCAGCGGCCGCGGCGCGTCAAGCCCATCACGAGCGCGAGGCCCAGCACGCCGAACAGCGCCAGGCTCCAGTACTCGTAAGGCAGGCCGAAGAGCTGCACCGCCGCGTCGGCGCAAGATGCGGTGGCCGCAAACACCTGCGGCAGCAGCGCGTCGAGCTGCAATCCCGAGACGATGCGGTCCGCCAGCGTCAGCTTGCACGACGCCGACTGCGCCGCGACCATGTGCTGCCACAGCGCCGCGGCCGCGCCGAATGCCGCTAGCACGATGCCGATGGTGGCCGCGACTCGCAGCCCCCGCACGTTGCGCCACAGCAGGCCGAGCAGCGCCGCCAGCGCGATCAGCACGAAGATCACGCGTTGCAGCACGCACCACGGGCACGGCTGCATGTCGAACACATGCTGGCTGACCAGCGCGGCGGCCAGCGCGCCGAGCGACAGCAGCAGCGTCAGCGCGAAGATGCTGTCGCTGTTCTTGGGACGGTTCACGCCACTTCGGCGATCAGCTCGACCTCGACGCACGAGCCCATCGGGATCTGCGCCACGCCGAAGGCCGAGCGTGCGTGCGGCGCCGCGGCACCGAATACCTCGCCCAGCAACTCGGAGCAACCGTTGATCACCAGATGGTGCTCGGTGAACGTGGGTGCGCTGTTCACCAGACCGAGCAGCTTGACGATGCGCTTGACCTTGTTCAGGTCGCCCACCGCGGCGTGCAGCGTGCCCATGAGGTCGATCGCCACCGCGCGCGCGGCGGCCTTGCCTTCGGCGGTGGCCATGCCGTTGCCGAGCTGGCCGACCCAGGCCTTGCCGTCGCGCTTGGCGGTGTGACCGGACAGGTACACCAGCGATCCCGTGCGCACGAAAGGCACGTAGGCCGCGGCCGGCGTGGCCACCGGCGGCAGCGTGATGCCCAGTGCCGAAAGGCGGTCGTAGACGGACATTTGTGAACCTCGAAAAAGTGGACGCGCATCCTACACTCCCGTCGATGCAGGCAACGCGTGGCGACCCGGGGCTGCGAACGGCCGCCGCGCTGCTGGCCTGGCTCGCCGGCACGTCGCTGCAGCTGCAGCAGAGCGCGCTGTGGCCCGGTTGGATCAACGCGGCCCTTCTGCTGTTCGGCCTGGCACTGGCGTGGGCCGCGATGCGGCGCGCGGCCGCCGGCAACACCCTGCTGTTGTGCATCGCGCTGGCGTCGATCGCATTCGGCAACACCAGCCTGCGCGCTGGCCACCGTTTGGCCGAGCAGCTTGCAGCGCCGCTCGAGGGGCGCGATCTGCTGCTCACCGGCGTGGTCCACCAGATGCCGCAGGTCTCGCCCGAAGGCGTGCGTTTCGTGCTGGCGGTGGACAATGCCTTCGACGACCACTCGAGCGTGCGCGTGCCGGCTCTCGTGTCGCTGGTGTGGCTGCACGGCCTGGGCGACGACGGCGGACTCAACGGGCTGCGCCCCGACCTGCGGGCTGGCCAACGCTGGCAGGTGCCGGTGCGCCTGCGGCGGCCGCACGGCGCGATGAACCCGCATGGCTTCGATGGCGAGTTGTGGCTGTTCGAGCAGCAGATCGGCGCCACCGGCACCGTGCGCAACACGGTCGCCGGACCACGGCCGGCGCTGTTGGAGGACACGAACCGCCGTCCGATCGAGCGGGCGCGCCAGGCGTTGCGCGATGCAGCGGTGTTGCGCGTGGCCGATGCGCGCCTTGGCGGCGTGCTGGCCGCGCTGACGGTGGGCGACCAGGCGGCGATCGCGCGCGTCGACTGGGACCTGTTTCGCGACTCCGGCGTGGCCCACCTGATGAGCATCAGCGGCCTGCACATCACGATGTTCGCCTGGCTCGCCGGTGCGCTGTTGGCATGGATCTGGCGCCGCAGCAGTCGCGCCTGCCTGTGGGCGCCGGCGCCCCAGGCCGGACGATGGGGCGGGCTCGCGGTCGCCACCGCGTACGCGCTGCTGGCTGGCTTCGGCGTGCCCGCGCAGCGCACGCTGCTGATGCTGGCCGCCGTGGTGCTGCTGCGCAGCGCCGGCGTGCGCTGGCCGTGGCCGCTGGTGCTGCTGGGTGTCGCGGTGCTGGTGGTGGCCGTCGATCCATGGGCGCTGTTGCAAGCCGGCTTCTGGCTGTCGTTCGCCGCGGTCGGGCT
>DATKJN010000562.1:0-2422 GCA_035543655.1 Burkholderiaceae bacterium
TCAGCGCAAGCGTCAGCGTCATGGAATCGCTGTCGAGCCCGAGCTCGGCGCCGTTGGCTAGGCGCGCCGGCACGCCTGCCTCTTGCAGTGACTCCGGTGCACGGCCCTTGGTCTCGTAGAAGCGAGCCAGAGCGTTGCGCGCCGAGTCCCCTGCCAGCCACGCCTCTGCCACCTGTGCGCGCTGCTGGTAGTCACGGTACGCCGGCAGGGCCACGGCGGCCAGCACGCCAATCACCGCGATGAGAATCAGCGGGCCGGCCGCACTGCCGAGCCGGCCGCCATACGGCACGAACACGGCCAGCAGGTAGGCGACAACGTTGCGCGGCGGCATCCGCACGTCGGGCTTCACCACGCGCGCCACGCGCTTGGTGAGCCACGGATAACCGCCGATCAGCTCGTGAAATGCCGACCAGAAGCCATCGCTCTCATTCGCTTGCGTTGCGTAGTGGCGCACGTCGACGTCGCGCCAGCGCCGTGTGCCCGCGGCAAGCACCACCAGCGCGCGGGCGGCCACATCGGGGCTGGCGCAGCACGCCAGGCCGTGGCGGTCGCAGGTGGACTCCTTGGCGCGAGAGTAGGCGGCGCCGATCAGTGGCAGCCACAACACCGGCATGCGCCAAAGGCGGCCGGTCAGGTGCTTCATGCGCACGTGCCCGAGCTCGTGGCCGATGTAGAAGTTGATTCCTTCGGGGTCGCTTTCCAGCGCGTCGATCGTGTCGGACAGCAGCACCACGAAATGTTGGCCGAGAAAACGCGCGGCAAACGCGTTGAGCAGTCCGTTGCCGGCCAGCACGTAGACTTCAGGCGGCGTTTCGATCTGGAGCTTCTTGCAGCAATCGAGGAAGCGCGCGTGCAAATCGGGAAACTGCTGCGGCGTCAGACGCACCGCGGTGTTCTTGATGTATGAAATCAGCCCGGATTGGGCGAACAGGTAGGCGATGAAGCCCAACAGCAGGTAGATCAGCACGATGCCCAGCGTGCCCACCACGATCAACAACCAGGCAATCGATCCGAGCACCAGCGTGATCGTGCCGAGCGTCCGCTCGCGCGGATAGACCAGTGCCTCCATGGACCCTCCTTGGCGGTCCGGCGGTTGGTTTTGAGCTTTCCGAACCGGCGGCGAGTATAGGTGCCGGCCCTGTTTTTGAGGGGGCGGCACCGAAGTTGCTGCTGCTGCCGATGGCCCGTCGTTAAAATTCTGGGCCTTGCCCGACGCCCCGATGGCGCCACGGGCGAACCGGCACACAAGGGGATCGCCATGCCACTCGTTTCGATGCGCCAACTGCTGGATCACGCTGCCGAGAACGGCTACGGCATACCAGCGTACAACGTGAACAACCTCGAGCAGGTGCAAGCGGTGATGACCGCGGCCGCGGAGGTCGGCGCTCCTGTGATCCTGCAGGCCAGCGCCGGGGCGCGCAAGTACGCCGGCGAAGCGTTCATCAAGCACCTGATCCTCGCCGCGACCGAGGCCTACCCGCAGGTGCCGCTGGTGATGCACCAGGATCACGGCCAGAGCCCCGACGTGTGCAAGGGTGCGATTGCGCTCGGCTTTAGCTCGGTGATGATGGACGGTTCGCTGGAAGCCGACGGCAAGAGCGTCGCCAGCTACGACTACAACGTCGACGTCACGCGCAAGGTGGTCTCGATGGCGCACGAGCTCGGCGTCACGGTGGAAGGCGAGCTCGGCTGCCTCGGCTCGCTCGAAACGATGAAGGGCGACAAGGAAGACGGCCACGGCGCCGACGGCACGATGACGCGTGAACAGCTGCTCACCGACCCCGAGCAGGCAGCCGACTTCGTGAAGCGCACGCAGCTCGACGCGCTGGCGATCGCCATCGGCACCAGCCACGGCGCCTACAAGTTCACCCGCAAGCCCACCGGCGACATTCTGGCGATCGACCGCATCAAGGAGATCAACCGCCGCATCCCGAACACGCACCTCGTGATGCATGGCAGCTCGAGCGTGCCGCAGGATCTGCTGGAGCAGATCCGCCAGTACGGCGGCAAGATGAAAGAGACCTACGGCGTGCCGGTTGAGGAGATCCAGGAAGCCATCAAGCACGGCGTGCGCAAGATCAACATCGACACCGACATCCGGCTGGCAATGACCGGCGCAGTGCGCAAGTTCCTGGCCGAGAACCCCGACAAGTTCGACGCCCGCGAATGGCTCAAGCCCGCGCGCGAGGCGGCGTACCGCGTCTGCAAAGAACGCTATCTGCAGTTCGGCTGCGAAGGCCAGGCGGGAAAGATCAAGTCGGTGCCGCTGACCACGATGGCACAGAAGTACCAGCGCGGTGAACTGGCACAGACCGTGGTCTGATCACTGCCGCTCGCAAAGCCAAAAGCCCACCGCTCGCGAGAGCCGGTGGGCTTTCTCCATTTCTTGACGGAGGGCCGGACGCGGACCGGCGATCGACTG
>DATKJN010000563.1:0-2924 GCA_035543655.1 Burkholderiaceae bacterium
AGCAGGCGGGCACCGTGCTCAGCCATGGCTCAGCGCCTTCAGTGCGATGACCGCGGCGTCGTACCGCGCCTGCAGCACCTCGATGCCGCTGGCGCCGGCCGGCAGGCCACCGAGCTCGAGCTCGCGGGCGGTGGCGCCGAGTGCGATGGCGCCGAAGGTGTTGGCATTGGTTTTCAGCGAGTGGGCCGCTCGGCGGAAGCGTTCGCCTGCGCCGGTGGCCTGCGCCGCGCGCAGCTCGGCAATCATCTGCGGTGCCTCCTCGAAGAAGGTTTGCACCAGTTCGACGACGAAGTCGGCGCCGGCGGTGGCCTGCAGCTCCGCGAACACGCTGCGGTCGATGGGGTCGGGCATGTCAGACGTCCTTGCGCGCGGTGGTGTGGGTGAGCGCTTCGACCAGCGCGTCGACCCGGATCGGCTTGGTGATGTAGTCGTCCATGCCGGCGGCGAGACACTGCTCGCGGTCGCCTTGCATCGCGTTGGCCGTCATCGCGACGATGCGTGGCCGCGTGCCGTCGTGGCGGCGCACGATCTCGCGCGTCGCATCCAGGCCGTCCATCTCCGGCATCTGCACGTCCATGAGCACCACGTCGTAAGGCTGGCGCTCGATGCTCTCGATGGCCTCGATGCCGTTGCTGGCCACGTCGGCGCGGTAGCCCATCTGCGAAAGCAGCCGCAGCGCGAGTTTCTGGTTGACCACGTTGTCTTCGGCCAGCAGGATGCGCAGCGGATGCCGCGTCGCCATGCCCGGGTCCATCGACGGCTTGCCCGGCGCGGCCTTGATCTTTGGCGCAGCGTCGTGCGTCAACAGATTCACCAGCGTGTCGAACAGCTGGCTCTGGCGCAGCGGCTTGGCGAGGTAGGCGGAGAACAGGCCCTCAACGTCGCCGGCCTCGCGGCGGCCGAGCGAGCTGAACAGCACCAACGGCAGGCCGACCCCGGCGGCGCGGATCTTCCGGGCCAGCGCCAGGCCATCCATCTCGGGCATGTGCATGTCGAGTATCGCGAGGTCGAACGCCTCGCCGGACTCCAGCCATTGCAGCGCCTCGGCCGGTGACGCGGTGTCGCGCGCGCGCATGCCCCACTTGGCGGTCTGCAGCGCCAGCACCTTGCGGTTGGTGGCGTTGTCGTCGACCACCAGCACGCGGCGGTGTGCCAGCTCCGGCTGCTCGCCGATGAACTCGCGCCGCGAGGACGCAGCCTGCTGCGCCAGCGGCGCGACGATCGTGAAGGTGAACGTCGAGCCGCGACCGGGGCCGTCGCTCTCGGCCCGCATCGTGCCGCCCATCAGCTCGGCCAGCCGCTTGCTGATCGCCAGACCCAGCCCGGTGCCGCCGTACTTGCGCGTGGTGCTCGAGTCGGCCTGGCTGAAGCTCTGGAACAGCTTGCCCAGCCCGGCGGGCGTCAAGCCGATGCCGGTGTCGCGCACCGCGAAGGTGACCTCCGCCAGTCCGCCAGCGGCGGGCTTGGCGCTGACCGTCAGCACCACTTCACCGGCGTCGGTGAACTTCACCGCATTGGCCAGCAGGTTGAGCAGGATCTGGCGCAGCCGCGTCACATCACCGTCGAGCGTCGACGGCACGTCGCCCTCGAACAAGTAGGCCGCGTCGAGCTGCTTCTCGGCCGCGCGGCCGCCGATCAGGTCGAGCGCGGACTCCACGCATTCGCGCAGATCGAACGGGTGCGCCTCGATGTCCATGCGCCCGGCCTCGATCTTCGAGAAATCGAGGATGTCGTTGATGATCGTCAGCAGGGCATCACCCGAGTCGCGGATGGTGCCGGCGTAGTCGCGCTGCTCGTCGTTCAGCGGCGTGTCGAGCAGCAGGCCGCTCATGCCGATCACGGCGTTCATCGGCGTACGGATCTCGTGGCTCATGGTGGCCAGGAACGAGCTCTTGGCCTCGTTGGCGGCCTCGGCCGCGGCGCGTGCCTCCTTCGCTTCGTTGAACAGCCGCGCGTTCTGAATCGCGATGACCGCCTGGTCGGCGAAGGTCTTCAGCAACGCCGACTCCTTCTCGCTGAACGGCTTGGGTGGCTGGCGTACCAGATGGATGGTGCCAACGCCCTTGTCCTCGTGCAGCATGGGTGCGATCAGCATCGAGAAGTTGCCGGTCTTGCGGGTGATCTGCCGCATGCCCTCTGGCACGCCGGGCCCATGGGCAATGTCGGGGTAGTGCACGATGCGGCGCTTGCGGATCGGATAGCCCTGGTAGGACTGGTTCAATGGGCGAGGAAATCCTTCGTTCAAGGCAGCCCACTGTTCTTGCGCGAGATCCTGCGGAATGTGCGGCGGCTGCTCGTGCAACACGTGGCGCACGAGTCCGTCGATGCCCACCAGCGATATCACGACCTGGTCGCTGGCGAACAGCGGCTGGCACGCTGCGGCGATGGCCTTGAACACCGGCTCGGTGTCCTCCACGGAATTGCTGATCACGTTGAGCACCGCTGCCGATGCGCTCTGCTGCTCGAGCGCCTCCCTGGTTTCGTTGAACAAGCGCACGTTGTTGACTGCAATCATCGCCTGCTGCGCGAAGGTTTGCACCAGCTCGACCTGCGCAGTCGAGAACGGACGAGGCTCGCGGCGGAAGAGCAGGATGGCGCCATAGGCGTTGCCTTCGCGAATCAGCGGAACCGCAAGCACCGCACGAAGACCCAGGGTTCGCGCGTTCAACGCATCCGGGTACTCGGTCTCGAGCAACGGAACGACATCGCCGTGATGAATCGTTGTGCGGTCGAGCACTGCACGACCGGTGATGGTGGACCGTCGCAACGCGAGCGGAGCCGTGCGTGCCTGGGACGTGCCGTCGAGCGAATACTCTGCTGCGGCACGCAGCACGTCACCATCGACGAGCAACACCCGTGCCAGGGGCGCTTCACACAGCCGGGCCGCGCGTTCGGCAACGGCGTTGAGCACGGGTTGCACGTCG
>DATKJN010000564.1:0-7199 GCA_035543655.1 Burkholderiaceae bacterium
ACCGTCTTCACGTGCGCATCGACGGTGCGATCGAGGCTGTCGCTGCTGCCGTCCCACACCAGTTCGAGCAACGCGTCGCGCGTGTACACGTGGCCCGGCCGCCGCACCAGCGTGCGCAACAGGCCGAATTCGTAGCGCGACAGCTCGAGCGCACGGCCGTAGAAGCGGATCTGTCGCTTGCCGTCGTCGACCTCGAACACCTTCGCGGCCGGTTCGCCCGTGGGCGCCGGCGCAGCCGCCTTGGTCGAACGGCGCAACACGCTGCGCACGCGCGCCACCAGTTCACGCGGCGAAAACGGCTTGGCGACGTAGTCGTCGGCGCCCAGCTCCAACCCGACCACGCGGTCGATCTCGTCGCCGCGTGCGGTGAGAAACACCACCGGCACGTCGACCTGGGCGCGCAGCCGCTTGAACAGCTCGAAGCCGCTCATGTCGGGCAGCCCGACGTCGAGGATCACCAACGAGGGCGCCTGCTGGGCCACCGCGGCCATGGCCGCCTCCGCACTGGCACACCACACCGGCTCGAAGCCTTCGGTGCGCAGCGCGTACTGCAAGGTGTCGGCAATGCCGGGTTCGTCCTCGACGATCAGGATCAGCGGTTTCATGGCGGCACCAAACTGGCGGCCCAAACGGTGGCGCGCACCCCCTGGTGGGGCCGCGAGCAATGCGGGCGTGGGGCCTTCATGTTGCACGCGATGATAGGTGCGCGGCCGCGATAATCGCCGCGATGGCCCCACCGCTTCGCAACGACGTCTTCCTGCGCGCCTGCCTGCGCCAGGCCACCGAGTACACGCCAGTGTGGCTGATGCGCCAGGCCGGTCGTTATCTGCCCGAATACCGTGCCACGCGCGAGCGTGCGGGCAGCTTCATGGGGCTGGCGACCAGCCCGGCCTTCGCCACCGAGGTCACGTTGCAGCCGCTCGAGCGTTACGCGCTCGATGCCGCGATCCTGTTCTCCGACATCCTCACCGTGCCCGATGCGATGGGCCTGGGTCTGAGCTTCGAGGCCGGCGAAGGCCCCCGCTTTCAGCGCCCGCTGCGTGACGAGGCCGCGATCCGCACGCTGCAGGTGCCCGACCTCGCGAAGTTGCGCTACGTGTTCGATGCCGTCGCGTCGATCCGCAAGGCGCTGGATGGCCGCGTGCCGCTGATTGGTTTTTCCGGCAGCCCATGGACACTCGCCTGCTACATGGTCGAGGGCGCGGGCTCCGACGACTACCGCCACGTCAAGGCGCTGATGTACGGCCGGCCCGAGTTGCTGCACCACATCCTCGCGACCAACGCGACCGCCGTGGCGGCATACCTCAACGCGCAGATCGACGCTGGCGCCCAGGCGGTGATGGTGTTCGACTCCTGGGGCGGCGTGCTGGCGCACGACTGCTTCGCGCCGTTCAGCCTCGACTACACCCGCCGTGTGGTCAGCCAGCTCACGCGCGAGCGCGAAGGGCGCGTGGTGCCGCGCATCGTGTTCACCAAGGGTGGCGGACCGTGGCTCGAAGCCATCGCAGCCTGCGGCGCCGACGTGGTCGGGCTCGACTGGACCGTGCCGCTGCGCCAGGCAAGGCACCGCGTCGATGACCGGGTGGCGCTGCAAGGCAACCTCGACCCGGCGGTGTTGTTCGCGCCACCTGACGTCGTGAGGGCCCGGGCCCGCAACGTGTTGGATGATTTTGGCCCGAAGCGACGCACCGACGGCCGGCTGGCCGGGCATGTGTTCAACCTCGGCCATGGCATCAGCCAGCACACGCCGCCCGACCACGTGCTCGCGCTGATCGACGAAGTGCATCGCCATTCACACCGGTCGTTGAGCGCTACCTCGTAAGTGAGCGCTCAGAGCTTGACTTATCCCCACTTTTGGTTCAGCGAATGGCCACCCGGCCCTCGCGGTGCGGCGCACCAACGCGAGTGACGCAACTACGTGCTAAGTCTTTGATTTCATTGATCGAACGGAATTACGCCCCAAAGCGGCGCGAGAGCGCGAAGGCGAGGCGGATCAATCAGTTAGGTCACCGCTTGGCAGCTTGCCCACAAAGTTGTCCACAGCAGCCGCTCAAATCTGGAAATTTCTTTTCAATCAGCAACTTAGCGGCGATCGTTGAGATGTTGCTTTGCAAGTGGACGCAACCTTTCCTGCCGCACCGCTGCTGACCGCAGTGAGGGTGCAAGTGGTGGTCGAGGCGCCGCGCCATGCCGCGCTGAGCGAGGCACTCGACTACCAGCACGACGCGGCGCTCGTGCCCGGCACGTTGGTGCGCGTGCCGCTCGGGCGCCGCGAGGTCGCCGGCATGGTGTGGCAGGCGGCGCCGGCGGTGTTGCCCGCGCCGCAGGGCGACACCGCGCTGCGGCCCGTTGCGCAGGTGCTCGATGCGATGCCGCCATTGAGTCCAGCGTGGATGGCGCTGGTGGAGTTCGCCGCCGGCTACTACCAACGTGCGCTCGGCGAACTCGCGCTCAGCGTGCTGCCACCCGAGTTGCGCCGTCTCGACGCCGCGCAGCTCGCGCAACGGTTGCAGCGCGCGCGCCGTGCTGCGCAGGCCGAACGCGCAGATGGCGCGGCGCCGGCGCTTTTGCCCACGCTCACGGCCGAGCAGGCGACGGCGCTGGAGGCCATCGAGCGCAGCGCCTCGCAGGCGCGCGCCGTGCCGCTGCTGTTGCACGGCGTGACCGGCAGCGGCAAGACCGAGGTGTACTTGCGTGCCGCCGAGCGTGCGCTGGCGCGCGGCCGACAGGTGCTGTTGATGGTGCCCGAAATCAATCTCACGCCGCAGCTGCTGGACCGGGTGATGCAGCGGTTTCCGTCGCGCCGCGTGGTGGCGATGCACAGTGCACTCACGCCCGCACAGCGCCTGCGCACCTGGCTGCTGGCGCACGTCGGCGAGGCCGACGTCGTGCTCGGCACGCGGCTCGCGGTGTTCGCGTCACTGCCGCGCCTCGGCCTGATCGTGGTCGACGAAGAGCACGACGCGTCGTACAAGCAGCAAGAAGGTGCGCGCTACTCGGCGCGTGACCTGGCGGTGTACCGCGGCCATCTCGAACACGTGCCGGTGGTGCTGGGTTCGGCCACGCCGTCGCTGGAGACGTGGCACCACGCACGTTCGGGCCGCTACCAGCGGCTGGCGATGGACCACCGCATCGCCGGCGCCGCGCTGCCGCGCGTGCGCGTGTTCGACATGGGCCAGCTGCCGCGCAGCAGCGGCCAGCCGCCGCCTGCGCTGGCGCCACCGGTGTTGCAGGCGCTGCGCGAGCGGCTCGAGCGGCGCGAGCAAAGCCTGGTGTTCCTGAATCGGCGCGGCTATGCGCCGGTGCTGCAGTGCCTCGATTGCAGCTGGAAGAGCGACTGCCCCAACTGCAGCGCGTGGCGCGTGTTCCACAAGTTCGATCGCACCCTGCGCTGTCACCACTGCGGCCTGAGCGAACGCGTGCCACGCGCCTGTCCGAGCTGCGGCAACCTCGACATCCAGCCGATCGGTCGTGGCACCGAACGCCTGGCCGAGCAGTTGGCGCAGGAGCTGCCCACGGCCCGCATCGCGCGCCTCGACGCCGACGCCGCGCGCGGCAAGGGCGCGCTCGAAGGCGCGCTGGCGGCGATGCACGCGGGAGACGTGGACATCCTGGTCGGCACCCAGATGGTGACCAAGGGTCACGACTTCCGGCGCGTCACGCTGGTGGCGGCGGTGAATCCCGACAGCGCGCTGTTCTCGAGCGACTTTCGTGCCGGCGAGCGCCAGCTGGCATTGCTGATGCAGGCCGCCGGGCGCGCCGGGCGTGACGCCGAGCAAGGCGGCACGAGCGAGATGTGGGTGCAGACCTGGCATCCGCGCCATGCGCTGTTCGCGGCGCTGCGCACGCATGACCATGCGGCGTTTGCCGAACAACTGCTGACCGAGCGCCGTGGCGCCGGCCTGCCACCGTTCGCGCACCTGGCCCTGCTGCGCGCGGAGGCGCGCGACGGCAGCGTGGCGCAGGCGTTCCTGCGCGCCGCGGCGGAGGTCGCGGCGGCGATGGGCGAGGGCGCTGACGTGATGATCTACCCGCCGGTGCCGCCGCCGGTGGCTCGCGTGGCCAACATCGAGCGCATGCAGATGCTGATCGAATCGGCGTCGCGCAGCCGCCTGCAGCGTTTTCTCGCCGCTTGGCTGCCGCAGCTGCACACGCAACGCAGCGCCTTCAAGGGCCTGGCGCGCTGGGCGATCGACGTCGACCCGCTGGCGATCTGAGACGCTTCACCGTCCCGCGCCGAACCACCACGCCAGCGTCGTGAAGGTCACGAACGACAGCGTGGTCGACAGCAGGATGATGCGCGCGATGCGGCCGTTGTCGGCGCCGAAGCGCTCGGCCAGCATCGCCACGTTGGCCGCGCTCGGCAGCGCGGCGGTCAGCGTGATCGACATGACCTGCAGGTCGCTCAGCGGCGCGCCAGCGGCGCGGGCGGCCAAGGACACCGCGAACACCAGCGCGGGGTGCAGCAGCAGCTTGGCGAGCGCCTGCGGCACGTAGCGCTTGTGCGCGGTGCGTGTGTGCGCATGCTGGCCGGCGCGCCACAGCACCGCGCCGATCGTGAACAGCGCCACCGGGGTGGCGGCATCGGCCAGCATCTTGATCACCGCATCGACCGGGCCCGCCGGGCGCCAGCCGAGCGCACTGAGCGCGCCGCCGAGCGCGATCGCCCACGGCATCGGGTTGGACAGCGCGCCGCGCAGCGAGCGCATCGCCGCCGTGCGCGCGCCGCCCGCCGCGCCGCCCACCTGCGCCAGCGCGATGCACAACGAGCTGGTGACGAACATGTCGATCAGGATGGTGGCGATCATCGGTCCGACGATCGCCGGGCCGAACAGCGCGGCCAGCAGTGGCACGCCCATGAACCCGGTGTTGGGAAACGCCGTCACCAGCGCGCCGAACGATGCATCCTTCAGGCCCACCACCTCGTCGAGCGAGAACGCGATCGCCACCAGCACCATCAGCAGCGCACAGGCCAGGTAGACCGCCAGCACCACCGGGTTCAACGCCTCGCCGACCGGCGTGTTCAAGCCGAAGCGAAACAGCATGCAGGGCAGTGCGAAGTAAAGAACGAAGGCATTGAGGCCGGGGATCGCCGATTCCGGCAGCAGGTGCCGCCAGCCCGCCACGTAGCCCGCGAGCACCAGCGCGAAGAACGGCACCGTGACGGCCAGGATCGGCAGCAGCGCGTTCATCGGCTCAGGCGGGTCGCGCGCCAGGCTGCTTGGCATCGACGACGAAGCTCGCCAGCACCTGCAGCGCGCTGTCGGGCCGGGTGGCATCGTCCACCGCCATCAGGCTCGCGTGCAGCGACTGTCCGTCGAGCCGGCACGCCACGTAGCCGCGCCGATCCGAGCGGCCATAGCGGATGTGCGGGTTGTGGCGCAGTGCCTCGTCGACGCGTTCCTGCGCCGTGCCGCGGCTGGCGATCGAGGTGCCGCAGAACTCGGTGGCCAGCACCGGCGCACGCGGGTCGTCGAAGTCGCGCTTCAGATCGGCCACGTAGTGCGCGTGCACGTCGCCGCCGAACACCACCACCCCCGGCACCTTGCGCTCGGCCACCGTGGTCAGCAGCCGCTCGCGCGATGCGGCGTAACCATCCCAGCCATCGGTCCAGTAGATCGGTTCGCTGGCGCTGTTCCAGGCCAGTCGCGTCATCAAGGTCTGTTGCGCCACCAGATTCCAAGGCCGCTGCGCATCCCAGCTTGCCGCGAGCCAGCGCTCCTGCGGCGCACCGAGCAGCGAACGTTTCGGATCGGTCAGCTCGGGGCAATCGCGCAGTCGCACGCTGTTGGCGCCGCCTCGCCCCTCGCGCGGGCAGGCCTGCGGATCGCGGTACTGGCGATCGTCGAGTGCATGGATGCAGGCCAGGGCGCCCCAATCGGTGCGGCCATAGATGCGCATGTCGGCGCTGGTGGGCCGCCACGCCTTCGGAAACGGCATGTGCTCCCAGTACGCGCGATAGGCCGCGGCGCGCTGCGCCGCGAAGTCGGTCTGCAGCGCCTGGCCCTGCGATGCCGCGTAGTCGTTGTCGACCTCGTGGTCGTCCCACACCGTCAGCCACGGCAACGCGGCATGCGCGGCCTGCAGCAGCGGATCGCTTTTGTACTGGGCATACCGCGCGCGGTACTGCTCCAGCGTGCGCACCGGCAGGCCCTCGTGGCGGCGGACGGCCGTCGGCGGCGAGGCGTACTCGTAGATGTAGTCGCCGACGAACAGCACCAGGTCGAGCTCGGCATTCGCGATGTGGCGCCAGGCGGCATAGTGGCCGTGGTCGTAGCGCTGGCAACTCGCCAGCGCGAAGCGCAGGCCTTCGCGCGCATCGGACGCCGGCGCAGTGCGCGTGCGGCCCACCGTGCTGCGCTGGCCCAAGGCCTCGAAGCGATACCAGTACCAACGTCCCGGCTCGAGCGCAGCGGGTTCGGCGTGCACGCTGTGCGCGTCGGCGGCGAGCGCGGTCTCGCTGCCGCGCGCGGCGATGTCGGTGAAACGTTCGTCGCGCGCCAGCTCCCAACGCACCGGCACGTCGGCGGGCAGGTCGGCGCCGGTCAGGCGCGTCCACAGCACGATCGATTGCGCGCGCGGCTGGCCCGACGCGACACCGAGCGCGAAGCGCGGCACGTCGGCGGCGCGCGCGTGGCGCAGCCACGGCGGCAGGCCCAGCGCAGCGCCGACTGCAAGGCAATGGCGGCGTGAAAGGGAATCGGGCGCGCGCATCGTGTGCTGTGCCGCAGTGCGCGGCGCGCGCTTCATACCACACCCACGCCACGCTCGCGGTGGCGACGCGCTGGCTATCATCGCGCGCCGCGATGAGCCCACCGCAGACGTCCACCCTGAATCCCGCGCAGATGCAGGCGGTGCGCCACACGCACACGCCGAGCCTGGTGCTGGCCGGCGCCGGTTCGGGCAAGACGCGCGTGATCGTGCACAAGATCGCGCATCTGTTGCAAGGCGGTTTGTCTGCCGATCGTATCGCCGCCATCACCTTCACCAACAAGGCGGCCGCGGAAATGCGCGACCGCGCGCGTGCGATGGCTGGCGCTCGTGCGGTGAAGGCGCTCGTCATCTGCACCTTCCACGCGCTCGGGGTGCGCATGCTGCGCGAGCACGGCGAACTGCTGGGCTTGAAAGCGCGCTTCTCGATCCTCGACAGCGACGACGTGCTGGCGGTCATGCGCGACGCCGGGGGCACCTCCGACGCG
>DATKJN010000565.1:0-9925 GCA_035543655.1 Burkholderiaceae bacterium
CTGGTCGTGCCGGCGTGAGGCCAACCATCAAAGTGTGAAGCAAGCCGGTAGGCCGGATTCTGTGCAGCCGCGCCTTCTTGCGAAGACACGGCCGTGACCGCCATTCATCTGGGCCAGGCGATCGCTCGCCCGGCTCAATGCCACCTACCCGCCGGCTCCGCGGGCCGCCTCATCGCCGGCCTATTTGGTGTTGCTGCGCGCAAAGATTGCCGCGTTTCACTCCGGACTGAACCGGCTCGTCTCTGTGGCTCTGATTCGCACCTTGCGGTGGAGAGGCGTTACCTCCTGCGCTGCCCTGTGCAGTCCGGACCTTCCTCCAGTGCGGCCTTTCGGCACCATGCACCAGCGGCAGTCTGGCTTGCTTCACGATGCGATTATCGCGTGCCACACACCTGGAGGGGACCCCAGCAATGAAAGCCAACTCGATTCTCGACACCATCGGCAACACGCCGCACATCCGCATCCGCCGCCTGTTCGGCTCGTCGCACGAGGTGTGGGTCAAGAGCGAACGCGCCAACCCCGGCGGTTCGATCAAGGACCGCATTGCGCTGTCGATGATCGAAGACGCCGAACGCAGCGGCGCATTGAAGCCGGGCGGCACGATCGTCGAGCCGACCTCGGGCAACACCGGCATCGGCCTGGCCATGGTGGCCGCGGTCAAGGGCTACGAGCTGGTGCTGGTGATGCCCGACAGCATGAGCGTCGAGCGGCGCCGCCTGATGCTGGCCTACGGCGCCAAATTCGAACTGACGCCGCGCGAGAAAGGCATGAAAGGCTCGATTGCGCGCGCACTCGAGATCGTCGAGAAAACGCCCGGCGCCTGGATGCCGCAACAGTTCGACAACCCGGCGAACATCGAGGTGCATGCGCGCACCACCGCGGCCGAGATCGCGGCCGACTTCCCCGATGGGCTCGATGCGCTGATCACCGGCGTGGGCACCGGCGGCCACATCACCGGATGCGCGCAGGTGCTGAAGAAGAAATGGCCCCAGTTGAAGGTGTTCGCGGTGGAACCGTCGGCGTCGCCCGTGATCAGCGGCGGTCAGCCGAGCCCGCACCCGATCCAGGGCATCGGCGCCGGCTTCATCCCCACCAACCTGCACACCCAATGGCTCGATGGCGTGATCCAGGTCGAGGCCGAAGCCGCGCGCGAGATGGCGCGCCGCTGCGCGCGCGAGGAAGGCATTCTGGTCGGCATCTCCAGCGGCGCGGCGCTGGCCGCCATCGCGCAGAAGCTGCCCGAGTTGTCCAAGGGCGCGCGCGTGCTGGGCTTCAACTACGACACCGGCGAGCGCTACTTGTCGATCGAAGGCTTCCTGCCGGCTTGAGGGTCCCGCCGCCAGGCGACCTGCGTCAGGCTTTGCCCGACCGGGCCTGGCGCTTGTCGCGCACCGACACCTGGCTGGTGCCTTCGTGGGCCAGGTCGAACAACTGGGTCGCGGCGAGCAGCTTGGTCAACGTGGCGTAGCCGTAGTTGCGCGGATCGAACGAAGCCTGGTTGCCGATCTGTTGGCCGACCGCGCCCACGCGGGCCCAGCCGTCGTCGTCTTGTGCCGCGGCCACGGCATTGCGCAGCAACGTCACCAGCTTGGCGTCGCGTTTGAGCAGTGCCGGTGACACGCGCAGTGGCGCGTTGCTCGGCGCCGATTCACGGTCGTCGCTGCCGTTGGCGGTGAGATCGATGTCGGGCGCGGCGCCGAGCTTGTCGAGAAACAGGAAGCGCGAACACGCGTTGACGAACGGCTCGGGCGTCTTGCGTGCGCCGAAGCCGTAGACCGCGGCGCCCTTCTCGCGCAAGTGCATTACCAGCGGCGTGAAGTCCGCATCGGACGACACGATGCCGAAGGCGTCGGGCCGATCGGTGTACAACAGCGCCATCGCATCGATCACCATTGCCATGTCGCTGGCGTTCTTGCCTTTGCTGTAGTCGTATTGCTGCATCGGCCGGATCGCGTGCTCGTGCAACTGGTCTTCCCAGCCCTTGAGCTCCTGCTTCTTCCAGTTGCCGTAGGCGCGACGGATGCTGGTCTCGCCGAAAGTGGATAGCTCGTTGAGGATCAGATCGATCTTCGAAGCGGGCGCATTGTCGGCGTCGATCAACAGGGCGACGCGAGGCTTGTGGTCCATGGCGGTTTCCTAAGCGGCAAGCCGCCAGTTCAGGGTCTCGCCGCCACGCAGCGGCTTGAGCAGGGCGTCGCCGAATGGCACGCTCTCGGGCAGTTGCCAAGGTTCGCGTCGCAGCGTGACCGTGCCGCGGTTGCGCGGCAGGCCGTAGAAGTCCGGCCCGTTGAAGCTGGCGAACGCCTCCAGCTTGTCCAGCGCGTTGGCCGCCTCGAATGCCTCGGCGTAGAGCTCGAGCGCAGCCGGCGCGGTGTAGCAGCCGGCACCGCACACCGAGGCTTCCTTCAACCGGGCCGCGTGCGGCGCGCTATCGGTGCCGAGGAAGAACTTCGCGCTGCCCGACGTGGCTGCACCCACCAGCGCCTGGCGGTGCACCTCGCGCTTGAGCACCGGCAGGCAGTAGTAATGCGGCCGCAACCCACCCATGAAGATGGCGTTGCGGTTGTACAGCAGGTGGTGCGCGGTGACGGTGGCCGCAGTATTGGCGTCGCTGTCGGCCACGTACTGCGCGGCTTCCTTGGTGGTGATGTGTTCGAACACCACTTTCAGCGCCGGAAAGTCGCGCCGCAGCGGCTGCATCACCCGCTCGATGAACACGGCCTCGCGGTCGAACACGTCGATCGACGGATCGGTCACCTCGCCGTGCACCAGCAGCAGCAGGCCCTCGCGTTGCATCGCCTCCAGCGTGGCCGACACGTGGCGCATGTCGGTGACGCCGGCGTCGCTGTTGGTCGTTGCGCCAGCCGGATAGAGCTTCACGGCGACGACACCGGCGGCCTTCGCACGCACGATCTCCGCCGGCGCGAGCTTGTCGGTGAGGTACAGCGTCATCAGCGGCTTGAAGTCGCTGCCCGCGGGCAACGCGTTGACGATGCGGCCGCGGTATTCGACCGCCTGTGCCGCGGTGACCACTGGCGGCTTGAGATTCGGCATCACGATCGCCCGCGCAAACTGGCGCGCGGTGGCCGGCAGCACCGCCGACATCGCCGCGCCGTCACGCAGGTGCAGATGCCAGTCGTCCGGTCGAGTCAGTGTCAGCGATTGCGGCGAGGCCATGGCGCCGATTCTCGCATCGCGTCATGGCTGCTCACGCGTCGGCCGCCTCGGGCTCCTCCGCCTGCTGCAGCCGCCACATCTGCGCATAACGCCCGTCGCGAGCAATCAGGTCGGCGTGATGGCCGACCTCGGCGACCCGGCCTTGATCGAGCACGACGATGGCATGGGCATCGGCGATCGTCGACAGCCGGTGCGCGATCACCAGCGCGGTCTTGCCCTGCGCCGCGCTTTTCAACTCGGCCTGGATCGCCCGCTCGTTCGCCGAGTCGAGCGCCGACGTCGCCTCGTCGAAGATCAGGACTGGTGGGTCCTTCAACAGCGTGCGCGCGATCGCCACGCGCTGCTTCTCGCCGCCGCTGAGCTTGAGGCCCCGCTCGCCGACCATCGTGTCGTAGCCTTTCGGCGTGGCCACGATGAACGGATGGATGTGTGCCGCGGCGGCGGCGGCATGCACATCGGCATCGCTGGCGCCTGGCCTGCCGTAGGCGATGTTGTAGCCGACGGTGTCGTTGAACAGCACAGTGTCCTGCGGCACGATGCCGATCGCGCGACGCAGGCTCTCTTGCGTGACGCTGCGGATGTCCTGGCCATCGATCGTGATGCGGCCGCCGTTCACGTCGTAAAAGCGGTACAGCAGCCGGGCCAGGGTGCTCTTGCCGGCGCCCGACGCGCCGACCACGGCCACCGTCTTGCCGGCCGGGATCTCGAACGTCACGTCGTGCAGGATCGGCCGCGCGGCTTCGTACGCGAACGACACGTTCTCGAAGCGCACGACACCTTGTGTCACCTGCAGCGGCGGCGCGCCGGGCGCATCGGCCACCTCGCGCTCGCGTTCGAGCAGCGCGAACATGCGGTCCAGGTCGGCAATGCTCTGCTTGACCTCGCGGTACAACACACCGAGGAAGTTGAGCGGGATGTACAGCTGGATCAGGAAGGCGTTGATCATCACCAGGTCGCCGAGCGTCAGGCGGCCGTCGACCACACCTTGCGTGGCGCGCCACAACAGCGCCACCAGGCTGAACGCGATGATCAGCTGCTGGCCGGTGTTGAGCAGCGACAGCGTGACCTGCGACTTCACCTGGGCCTGCCGGTAGGCCTCGAGGCCCTGCTCGTAGCGCCGCGTCTCGAAGCCCTCGTTGTTGAAGTACTTGACGGTCTCGTAGTTCAACAACGCATCGATGGCGCGCGAGTGGGCCTTGGAATCGAGCTCGTTCATCGTGCGCCGGTACTGCGTGCGCCATTCGGTGACGATCACCGAGAACACCACATACAGCGTCAGCGCGATCCCGGTGATCGTCACGTAGCCCCAGTCGAAGCGCCAGCCGAGGAAGCCCAGCACCAGCACCACTTCGACCAGCGTGGGCACGATGGTGTACAGCGAATACGACAGCAGCGATTGCAGCGCGCGGGTGCCGCGCTCGATGTCGCGCGACAGGCCGCCGGTCTGGCGCTCCAGATGGAAGCGCAGGCTCAGTGCATGCAAGTGCCCGAACACTTCGAGCGCGATCTCCTTGGCCGCGCCAAATGAAGCCTTGGCGAAGATCAGCTCGCGCAGCTCGGTGAAGACCGAAGTCGACAGCCGCAGCGCCGCGTAGGCCAACAACAACCCGATCGGCACCACCAGCACCGCGCGCGGGTCACCGGCCTTGAGATCCAGCGCGTCGACCAGATGCTTCAGCAGCACCGGCACGCCGACATTGGCCACCTTCGCGGCCAGCAGAAACGCCAATGCCGCCGCCACACGCCAGCGGTAGTGCCACAGGTAGGGGCCCATGCGCTTGAGCACGCCCCAGTCCGACCGCACGCTACCGGCGGTGTCGGGGGGCGCTACTGCGGGAAGCGAGACGGATCGACGCATCGGGTCGTGGACAATGCCTGGGCCTTGGAGCTCAGTGGAGGTGGAGTCGATGAGCCAGACCTCAAGTCCGACGCAGCGACTCGCTGCGCCGTCGAGTTTGCCTGATGGCATGGAGCTCGTGCTGCGCGTGATCCCAATGCCCGCCGATTCCAATGCCAACGGCGACATCTTCGGCGGCTGGATCATGGCGCAGGTCGACGTGGCCGGTGCCGTGCTGCCGGCGCGCATCGCGCGCGGTCGCATCGCCACCGTGGCGGTGAACCAGTTCGTTTTCAAGCAGCCGGTGTCGGTGGGCGATCTGCTGTCGTTCTACGCCCGCGTGCTGCGAGTGGGCAACACCTCGGTCACCGTGCATGTCGAGGTGTATGCCGAGCGCGACCCGGCGGCGCCGCGGGTGGTGAAGGTGACCGACGCCAATCTCACCTACGTGGCCATCGACCACGAGGGCCAGCCGCGCCCGATCCCGAAGGGCTGAATCGAGGAGGGACCAACGTGTTCAAGTTCATGCGCGTACCCGACCGGCTGTTCAAGCTGGTGATGTGGATCGTGTCGTTCGTCTTCGCCGGGTTCCTGGTCGGCCTCGGCGGCAAGATCGTCGCCGACCTGCCGCGGCTCGAAGAACGCCTGTCGCAGGATCAGTTCGCCGATCCGGCGGCGCTGAAGGCCACGCGCGACGAGATCCGCAAGCTCACCGAGCAACAGCGCCAGCTCGATGACGAACAGGCTCGCAACCGCCTGGCGCTCACCGCGGCCAGCAACGCCTACCAATCGGCGCGTGCGTCGTACGCCAACTGGATTTCCACGCGCACCGCCACCACCGACCCGCAGCAGGATCCGGAAGTGATCTCGCGCACGCGCAACCTCGATGCGCTCAAGGCGCGCGAGCGCGAGACGCAAAGTTCCATCGAAGCCCTCGAGTCGCGGCTGCTGGCGTCACGGCAGACGCTGGCAGCGCAGCACCGTGCCGAAAGCCAGCTGTTGGAAGCGGCCGACAGCGCGTATCGCGGCGCGCTGTTCAAGCAGCAGCTGCGCGTGTTCGGCGCGCGTCTGGCGCTGACGTTGCCGCTGTTGGCGATCGCCGGTTGGCTGATCGCGAAGAAGCGCCAGAGTGACTATTGGCCGCTGATGCGCGGCTTCGTGCTGTTCGCCGTGTTCACGTTCTTCTTCGAGCTGGTGCCCTACCTGCCAAGCTACGGCGGCTACGTGCGTTATGGCGTCGGCATCGTCCTGACCGCGATCGCCGGCCACTACGTGATCAAGGCGATGCGTCGTTACCTCGAGCGGCGAAAGCAGGTCGAGCAGCAAACCGAGAGCGAGCGGCGCAAGGCATTGTCGAACGACGAGGCGCTGAAGAAACTGGCTGCCAACGTGTGCCCGGGCTGCGAGCGACCGGTCATGACCACCGGCGAGGTGAAGCCCGACTTCTGTGTGCACTGCGGCCTGAAGCTGTTCCAGGCCTGTGACGGCTGCGGCACCCGGCGCAACGCGTTCTTCCGCTATTGCATGAAGTGCGGCAGCGGCGCCGAGCCCGTGGTGCCGGCGACCGGCGCGGCGGTGCCGGCGGCGTGAGCTTCTGCCGCAGGGCACTGGCAGGCAAGTCAATACTGGACTATGATCGGATCATGGTCAAGATCCAAATCAATCCCGATTCGGCTCCAGGTGTCAACCGTCGGCTGCACGAGCGGCTGCTCACGTTGCTGACGCGCGCGTCGGCGATGGGCGCATTGGCCGGCGCCACGGTCACGCAGATCGATGCGCAGGCGGTGCAGCGTGTGCTCACCGCGCTGCACAAGCAAGGCCTGATCGGCGCAGCACCGGTGGCATTGGCCCCGCTGCTGAAGAAGGGCCCGGCGCTGCTCGATGCCGCCACCGCGGAGCGCATGGCCGACAGCGTGGAGCAACTCGTCGCGGTGCTCGACGAATCGCCTGCGCCGGCCACCGAGTGGGCGCCGATGCGCGCGGTGTTCGGTGACGACGTGCTGGGCGACCTGCTCGGCATCGCGCCGGCATCGCTGCGGCGCTATGCAGGCGCGGAACGAACCACGCCGCAGCCCACCGCCGAGCGCCTGCATTGGCTGGCGATGGTGGTGTCGGACCTCGCGGGCTCGTACAACGACTTCGGCATGCGTCGCTGGTTCGAACGGCCGCGCACGCAACTCGGCGGCAAGAGCCCGCGTGCGCTGCTCGGCGCGCGTTGGACGCCCGACGACGAGGCCGTGCAGCAGGTGCGTGCGCTGGCTGCCGCGCTCAGCGGCGCGCCGGCGTTGGCCGCCTGAGGCCAGCCCGGGCATTCGGCGAGCACGCCATGCGGCTCGGCTTCCGCCATTGCGATCACCGCACGCCGTTTCTTTGGCAGAGCGACGCGCAGCCCGCGGGCCGCTGGCATGGCGCCGGCGAAGGTCCGGCCAACTACTTTGCCGACACCCCGGTCGGCGCGTGGGCCGAGTTCCTGCGCCACGAGGAGATCACCGATCCAGCCGATCTCGCCGGCGTGCGGCGCTCGCTGTGGGTGGTGGAGTTGCCCGACGGCGGTTATGCCGAACCCAGGCTCGGCGCGCGCCTGATGACCGGCGGCCTGTCTTCATATGCGGCCTGCCAGGCCGAGGCCCGGCGGCTGCGCAAGGGGGGCGCCGAACGCCTCGACGCACCGGCTGCCGCATTGAAGCCGGGCACCGCGCGCGGCTGGATCGCCGCGCCCGCGGTCAAGAGCGCCACCACGCCGCGCGACGGGCGGGTTTGGGTGCTGTTCGGCCCCTGCTCGCAGGTGGGTTGGCCGGCGGTCGTGGCGGGTTCGCCACCCGAAGCGGTGCTGCCGCTGGTGCGCCACTTCTGACGACCGCGCGGCTCAGTCGACGAAGAAGTCGGGGATCAGGTCCTTCGTGCCTGGCACGACCGCGTAGCGATCGAAGTCGGTCACGCCGTGCTGCTGCAGCAGCGCATCGTCGATGAAGAAATTGCCGGTGGTGGTCCGCGCGTCGCTGGTCAGCACGATGTGCGCCGCGTCGCTCAGGATCTCTGGCTTGCGCGTCTTGTCAAAGTCGATGCCGGGAATCATCTGCAAAGCAGCGGTGGCGATCGCTGTGCGCGGCCAAAGGCTGTTCACAGCGATGCCGTGCCGCTTGAATTCCGCTGCGTGGCCGAGCGTGCATTCGCTCATGCCGTACTTGGCCATCGTGTAGGCCACGTGGTTCTGGAACCAGTGCGGCTTCATCGACAGCGGCGGACTCATGTTCAGCACATGCGGGTTGCGGCCCGCCTTCGCGCTCTGGATCAGCGCCGGCAGACAGGCCTGCGTGCAGCAATAGGTGCCGCGCACGTTCACACCGAACATCAGGTCGAAGCGCTTCATCGGCGTGGCATCGGTGGGCGTGAGGCTGATCGCACTGGCGTTGTTGACCAGGATGTCGATGCCGCCGAAGCGCTTCACGCCTTCGGCCACCGCGGCGGCGACCGCGTCTTCGTCGCGGATGTCGGTGGGCACCGGCAGCGCCTGGCCGCCGGCGGCCTCGATCTGCTCAGCGGCCGAGTACAGCGTGCCGGGCAGCTTGGGGTTGGGCTCGGTGGTCTTGGCCACCAGCACGAAGCGCGCCCCGTCGCGTGCCGCGCGCAACGCGATCGCCAGCCCGATGCCGCGCGAGGCGCCGGTGATGAACAGCGTCTTGTCCTTCAGTGTTCTTTCGGTGGTCATGACGGCTCTCCTCGTTGTCGCCGGGCGTCGAGCCGCAAGAGCGGCATCACGTGCTGGGCGATGTGTTGTGCGAGCGCTTCGGCAACGGCGCGGTACACCGGCGTGCCCGGGTGGAAGCCGTCGCTGGCCATGTTGTGGCGGCTCAGCCGCACATGACCGAGCTCGAGCGTCGACACGTCCGCGCACCGTGCGATCCGCTCCGCAGCCCACTCGCGCAGGACACGGTTGTGGCGCTGCGCGTCGGCCCCCGCCATCCAGCGCAAGGGCTGCGGCAGCGCGGGGAACTGATGGATCGGCGGCAGCGGGCAGAACACCACGTGCTGCACGCCGACGCGGTTGCGCAGCAGGTTCGCAATGGCTTCGCGCGCCCGCGTCGCTCGCAGCGAACCCACCTGGTCGACGACGTCGTTGACGCCGGTCACCACGACCGCCAGGTCGAACACCGGCAGCTCGGTCGTCTGCAACACCTGGAGCGTCTGCGCTGTCGTGAGGCCGGTTCGCGCGCACAACATCCAATGCAGCTGCACCGCGCAGTGCTCGACCAGCAGCGGCATCAGCTGGCCGGCGAGCGCGTCGCTTTGCGTCGCCACGCCGACGCCGGCGGCCGATGAATCACCCGCCAGCAGCAGGCGCAAGCACGAAGCGCCCTGCCCGTGCACGCCCTCGCGCGGGCCGGCAGCCTCCGGCAACCGCGGCACGCGCGCGCGTGTCCGCAACGCCTGCGCCACCAGCAGCGGGCTCAATGCAAGCTTGAGCGCGAGCGACACCAACGATCCCGACTCAGAACTTCGCGAAGTCCGGCTTGCGCTTCTGGAAGAACGCCTGGAATGCTTCCATCGCCTCCGGGCTGCGCAGGCGTTTGCCGAACATCTCGCCTTCGACCTGCATCGTCTGCAGGGTCGCTTCGCGCGTGGCGCGGCGCATCAGCTGTTTGGTCTCGCGCACCGCACCCGGCGGCAAGGCGTTGAAGCGTTCGGCAACACGGCGGGCGTGGTTGACCACCTCACCGGCCGGCAGCACGGCGTTGGCCAGGCCGCACTCGACGGCCACCTCGGCCGTGAACGGCTCGCCGAGCAGCAGCTTCTCGGCCGCGCGCCGGTGCCCCATCAGCGCGGGCATCCACAGGCTGGACGCGTACTCGGGCACCAAGCCGAGGCTGACGAATGGCGTGGCCAGCCGGGCTTCGTCGCTCACGTACACGA
>DATKJN010000566.1:0-3710 GCA_035543655.1 Burkholderiaceae bacterium
CATCATCCACGAGTACTACGGCGCCACCGAAGGCCTGGGCTTCACCGCCTGCAACACCGCCGAATGGCTGGCCCACCGCGGCACGGTGGGCAAGGTGCTGCTCGGCGAGCTGCACGTGCTCGACGAGAACCGCCAGCCCGCCCCGAAAGGCGAGCCCGGCGAGCTGTGGTTCAAGACGGCGTCGCCGTTCGTCTACTTCAACGACCCCGAGCGCACGCAGGCCTCGCGCTCGTCCGACGGCACGATGACCACCGTGGGCGACGTCGGCTATCTCGACGACGACGGCTTCCTGCATCTCACCGATCGCTCCACCTTCATGATCATCTCGGGCGGCGTCAACATCTATCCGCAGGAGTGCGAGAACCTGCTGATCACGCACCCGCAGGTGGCCGACGCGGCCGTGTTCGGCGTGCCCAACGACGACCTCGGCGAAGAGGTCAAGGCCGTGGTGCAGCCGTTGCCCGGCGTGAAGGCCGACGACGAGTTCGCGCGCTCGCTGATCGCGCACTGCCGAGACCACCTGGCGCACATGAAATGCCCGAAGTCGATCGACTTCACCGATCAGCTGCCGCGCCTGCCCACCGGCAAGCTGTACAAGCGCGCGCTGCGCGATGCCTACTGGCAAGGGCGCGGCAAGAGCCGCCTCGTCTAGCGAAGGAGCACGCCATGAAGCACACGGTCGCATGCTCGCTTGTGGGTGCGGTCGTGGCCGCGGCGGTTGGCAGCGCGACGGCGGCCGACATTGCCGCGCGCATCGAGAGCTGCGTGTCCAGCAGCAGCGTGGAGTTCGGCGCCGTCGATCAGCGCGTGGCGCTCGACGCCGACGACCAGCGGCGCGTGCAGGCCGAGATGGAACGGCGCTATCCGGTGCTGATGCAACACGGCTTTCCGGTGTCGCGCATCGTGCTGTGGCAAAAGCCCGGCGGCGAGGCGTTGTTCATCACGCTGCTGGAGCATCCGAACAAGCCCGACACCTCGTGCTTCACCGCCACCTTCGCCGCCTCACGTTTTGCCGGCATCGCCGAGCTCAAGCGCAAGTACCTGCGCCCCGAACTGTCGATCTGAGTTTCGCTAGCGCGCGCTGGCGCGCGAGGCCAGCAGCGCGAGCAGCGCGTCGGGCCCCACCGGCTTGACCAGGTGGCCATCGAAGCCGGCCTCGTGCGAACGGCGGCGGTCGTTGTCTTGACCCCAGCCGGTGAGCGCCACCAGCATGATGTCGCGGCCCCAGGGCTGTGCGCGAATGTGGCGACAGACGTCGTGGCCGTTGACCTTGGGCAGCCCGATGTCCAGCAGCACCACTTCGGGCCGATGGGCATCGGCTGCCTGGATCGCGGCTTCGCCGTCGTGCGCCATGAACACCTCGTGTCCCGACATCTGCAGCAGCATCGCCAGCGACTCGGCCGAATCGGCGTTGTCGTCCACCACCAGAACGCGCTGCGCCAACGCCTCGGTTGGCACCTCGGCTGGCGCCGCGGTCGGCTGCGCCACGTGTGCCGGCGCATCGATGGTCGGCAATCGCACGATGAATTCGCTCCCCTGGCCCTCGCCTGCACTGCGCGCTTCGATCGAGCCGCCGTGCATCTGCAGCAGTCGCTTCACCAGCGTGAGCCCGATGCCCAGGCCGCCCGCGGCGGCATGGTCGGCGCGCTCCACCTGCGTGAACATCTCGAAGATGCGATCCAGCTGGTCCGGCGGGATGCCGATGCCGCTGTCCTTGACCGACACGCACACCTGCGCACCCTCGCGCTGCACCGCGAGGTCGATCGTGCCGCCCGGCCGCGTGTACTTGCTGCTGTTGTTCAGCAGGTTGCCGAACACCTGCGCCAGGCGCGCCGGATCGGCGTTCACATGGATCGCTTCGTCGGGCAGCGCCACGCGCAGCGTGTGCTGGGCGGCGTCGGCCAGCGGGCGCGATGCCTCCAGCGCCTGCTGCAACACCGAGGCCAACTCGACCGGCTGCGTGCGCAGGTCGAGCCGATCGTGCGTGATGCGGTTCAGGTCGAGCAGGTCGTCGACCAGCCGCACCAGTTGCGCCAGCTGGCGCTCCATCGTGTCGCGAGCGCGCTGCACCACGGCGCCATCGTCGCCGGCGCGTTTCATCACTGCGAGTGCGTTGCTCAACGGCGCCAACGGGTTGCGCAGTTCGTGCGCCAGCGTGGCCAGGAACTCGTCCTTGCGCCGATCGGCCTCGGCGAGGCTGTCGGCCAGACGGCGCAACTCCGCCTCGGCCTGTCGTTGCCGCGTGACGTCGCGCGCCACCTTGGACGCACCGACCACCTCGCCGGCGTCGTTCTTGATCGGCGAAATCGTCAACGACACCTGGATGCGCTGGCCGGCCGCGCCAAGGCGCTCGGTCTCGAAGTGGTCGATGCGCTCGCCCGCCCGCAGGCGTTCGACGATGCGGTCTTCCTCCGCCAGCCGTTCGGGCGGGATGATCAGCGAGATGTGGCGTCCGATCGCCTGCTCGGCGCTGTGGCCGAACAGCCGCTGCGCACCGGCGTTCCAGCTGCGGATCGTGCCGTCGAGCGACTTGCTGACGACGGCATCGTCCGACGATTCGACGATGGCCGCGAGCAGGCGCGCCGCCATCAGTTGGTCGTCCCTTTGATGTTCCTGGCGGCGCTGCGCGGTCACGTCGCGAAAGATCAGCACACAACCCGACACGCGCTCGTGCTCGTCGCGGATCGGCGCGGCGCTGTCGTCGATCGGGCATTCGGTCCCGTCCTTGCGCAGCAGCACGGTGTGGTTGGCCAGGCCGACGATCACACCGTCGCGCAACGCACGCACGGCCGGACTTTCGACCGGCTGGCGCGTCGACTCGTTGACGATGCGAAACACCTGGTTCAGTGGCTGGGCCTGCGCGTCGGCCAGCGCCCACCCGGTGACCGCCTCGGCCACTTCGTTCATGTAGGTGATGCGGGCGTCGTTGTCGGTGGTGATCACCGCGTCGCCGATGCTGCGCAAGGTCACGCGCAGCACTTCGCGGCCCTCGCTGGCCTGCGCCTGCGCGCGGCGCGCCACCTCACCGAAGGTGATGATCAGCGTGCAGGTGAACAGGTAGGCCAGCAGCCCGACGGCGATGTCGGTCTTGTCCAGGCTCAACGCGCCGCGCGGTTCGATGAACAGGTAGTTGCTGGCCAGGTAGCCGATTGCCACCGCGGCCACCGCAGCGCCCACGCCACTCACCCACACCGCCGCCGCCACGGCGGCGAACAGCGTGACCAGCGGCAGCGTATTGCCCATCAACGGGTCGAGCAGCCAGCGCAGCAGCAGCGCGGCCGCGATCGCGGCCATCGCCCAGGCGAAGCCGATCCAACGGTTGGTGAAGCGCTGATCGGGGATGTTCACTCCCTCACCTGCCTGCGGCCGGCTGCAGCCGACGCCTCATCAACAAGAATGCCAGAACTGCCAGCCGCAATGCGCAGGGGAAGCGCGGGGTGGGCCGGCTCAGCGCTTGCGCGCCAGCGTCAGTCCGTCGCCCACCGTGAGCAGCGCCACGTCGACGCGCCCGTCGGCGTGCAGTTTGTCGTTGAGCGCCTGCAGCGCACGCGTGTCGGCGTCGCCGGCGGCCTTGGCGACCGCGCCGCCCCACAGCATGTTGTCAAAAGCGATCAAACCACCGGTGCGCACCAGCTGCAGGCAGCGCTCGTAGTAGCCGTCGTAGTTGGCCTTGTCGGCGTCGACGAACGCGAAGTCGTAGCTCGCCGCCT
>DATKJN010000567.1:0-2384 GCA_035543655.1 Burkholderiaceae bacterium
GCGCGTCGTCGTTCGAGCACGGCGATCGTCTGGTGGCTGACCGAAGCTACGGCGCGCCGGTGGCACAAGCCAAGCGCAACGCGTCGTAGACACCCTCGGTCTTCTCGCCCGTGTTGTCGGTGTCGGTCATCAGTGCGAAGCCCAGCACGTCCTTGGGCTTTTCACCGAACGCGCGTTCGTAGTCACGCGCCAGATCGCGGCGGTAGCTGCGCCAAGCGCCCACGCCCGCGGAGCCGCTTTCCACGACGATCATCTTCACGCGCGAGGTGTGGGCGCTGGGCACGACCGTATCCACCGGATTGCGGTTGTCCCAGATGTACATCAGCGTCGCATACGGCATGTCGCGACCCGACAAGGTCTTGGCCCGCGCCATGCGGCGCTGCTCCTGCTGTGGCAGCCGGGTCTTGTCACCATCGAAGCCGATGATCACGCGCACCGGTGCATCCTCGCGCTTGGGGTCCTCGTTGGCCGCGCCGGCAATCAGCGCCGGCACCTGCCAGCGCCACTCCAGCATCGGCGCAGCCGCAAGGTTGACGCGGCCCAGATGCACCCACATCGACGCCGAACGATCGGCCGCCGCGCGCACCACCATGCGACCGTCTTCCGAGACGGCGCGGTAGCTCGTATCGCGTTTGAGCTTCGACAGCGGCACATGCGCCCATCCACCGGCACCGGTCGCATCGAAGGCCGGTAGCGCGGGCGGACGGCACTCGGCGGCGCGCGCCGCGCCGGCGGTGCAGGTCAGCCCGGCAACCACACCGGAGGCGCACCATCTGCGCACCGTGGCTGATCGCAGCGTGTTCGTCATGGGCGCAGACATCCTAGCACCGGCGCTGCTGCGGCCCGCGCGCACTATCATGGTCGCGCGACTGCAACGAGCGGAGGCGGCGTGGGCAATCCTGAAGGCAGTGACCGCACATTCAACCAGCTCGGCACGCTGCGCGACGGCACGCCGTTGACGATTCGCGTCATGCGCCCGGACGACCGCGACCGCATCGTGGCCGCGTTCAGCAAGCTCGATGCCAACACGATCTACACGCGCTTCTTCTCGCATCGCAAGGAGATCCCCGCCGCAACGCTCGATCGCATCGCGGCGATCGACTTCGTCAACCTGGCCGGCCTGGTGGCCACCATCGGTGCCGGCGCCGACGAAACCGTGATCGCCAGCGCCACCTACGTGGGCATCCCCGCGGCCGATGGCGTCAAGGCAGCCGAAGTGGCATTCACCGTCGAAGAGGACTACCAGCGGCAGGGCCTGGCGAGCAGGCTGCTGGCGGCGCTGGCCACGCTCGCGCGACGCCACGGCATCGTGCGCTTCGAGGCCGATGTGCTGGCCGGCAACACGGCCATGCTGGCGGTGTTCCAGCGCAGCGGCCTGCCGATGCGACGAGGGCGCACCCAGGACGGCGCGGTTCACCTCACGCTGGATCTCACAGCGCCGGCGTGACCCGACGGCGCTCGGCTCAGATCGCCATGCGCTCGCGCACGCGGTCGTCTGCCATGTTGGCCCCGGCGCCGCGCGCGATCACTTCGCCGCGCTCCATCACCAGATACTGATCGGCCAGTTCGGCGGCGAAGTCGTAGTACTGCTCCACCAGCACGATGGCCATCGTCTTGCGATCGGCCAGCATGCGGATCACGCGGCCGATGTCCTTGATGATGCTCGGCTGGATGCCTTCGGTGGGCTCGTCGAGCAGCAGCAGCTTGGGCCCGGCGGCCAGCGCGCGCGCGATCGCCAGCTGCTGTTGTTGGCCGCCCGACAGGTCGCCGCCGCGCCGGTTGATCATCTGCTTGAGCACCGGGAACAGCTCGAACAGCTCGCCGTTCAGCAGCGAGCCCGCCGGCTTCGAAGCCAAGCCCATGCGCAGGTTCTCTTCGACCGTGAGGCGGCCGAAGATCTCACGCCCCTGGGGCACGTAGCCAATGCCGCGGCGCACGCGATCGTACGGCGTGGCATGCGTGATGTCGGCGCCGTCGAGCAGCACACTACCGGTCTTCACCGGCACCACGCCCATCAGGCTCTTGAGCAGCGTGGTCTTGCCGACGCCATTGCGGCCGAGCACCACCGTGACCTCGCCGATGCGGGCCTCGAATCCCACGTTGCGCAGGATGTGCGAGCCGCCGTAGTACTGGTTGATGCCGAGCAGCTGGAGCATTCAACGACCCAAATAGACTTCGACGACCTTGTCGTTGCTCTGCACATCGGCGAGCTTGCCTTCCGCCAGCACGCTGCCCTCGTGCAGCACGGTGACCTTCTTGTGCCCTTGGGTCAGTTGCTCGACGAACTTCATGTCGTGCTCCACCACCACCAGCGAATGCTGGCCCTCCAGCGAGAGGAACAGCTCGGCCGTGCGCTCGGTTTCTTCGTCGGTCATGCCGGCCAC
>DATKJN010000568.1:0-3742 GCA_035543655.1 Burkholderiaceae bacterium
GGGTGCTCAGCGCCGTGTCGGATCGCCATGTGACCGTGACGCGCGAGGTGGCCGATCTGGGCACGGTGCGCGTGCACTTCCCGAAGGTCAACTACGAGGTCGTGCCGACCGAGCCGGCATGATCACCTCCGCAATGAGGACAGCCACACCATGAGCGTTGAAATCGAGCCGTTGAAACCCGCGGACCGCCCGGCGTGGGAGATGCTGGCGCGCGGCTACAAGGCCTTCTACAACACGCCGACCAGTGACGCCGAGTACGACACGGCGTGGACCCGCCTGCTGGCCCGCGATGGCGTGTTCGGACTGGCCGGGTGGGTCGATGGGCAACTGGTCGGCATCGCGCACTACCTGTTCCACATGTCGGTCTGGGCACCGAGCAACTGCTACCTGCAGGACCTGTTCACGTTGCAGGCAGCGCGCGGCAAGGGTGTGGCCCGCGCGCTGATCGACGCGGTGGCGCGCGAGGCGCGCGAGCGCAGGGCGGCGCGGTACTACTGGCTGACGCAAGAGCACAACGCCGTGGCACGTGTGCTGTACAACAAGGTAGGCAAGCACCAGGGATTCATTCGCTACGACTACCCGCTGTAGGACCATGACCTTGCCCCTGCACATCGGCATCGTGGCGTGCTCCGCCGAAGGGGCCGCGCTTTGCTACCGCACGATCTGCACCGAAGGCGCTGTGCTGCTCGATCGGCCGCATGCCCATCCCGAGGTGTCGATGCACACGCCCTCGCTGGCCGACTACGTGGCCTGCCTCGATCGCAGCGACTGGGGCGGCGTGGCCGACTTGATGCTGGGCTCGGCACACAAGCTGGCGGCGATCGGCGCCGACTTTCTGATCTGCCCCGACAACACGATCCACCAGGCATTGCCGCAGGTGCTGCCCCGTTCACCCCGCCCATGGCTGCACATTGCCGATGTGGTGGCGGCCGAAGCGCAACAACGCGGCTTCAAGCGGCTGGCCATCACCGGCACGCGGTGGCTGGTGAACAGCGGCGTGTACCCTGCGGCGCTCGAGCAGCGTGGCCTGTTGTGGCAGCGGCCAGACGATGCCGATCGCGACGAGATGGCCCGCATCATCATGGACGAGCTGGTCTATGGCAGGTTCGCACCGTCCTCGGTGACCACCTTTCAGCGGCTGATCGATGGCTTCAAGCGCGACGGCTGCGATGCCGTCGTGCTCGGCTGCACCGAGATCCCCTTGATCATCGACGACAGCAACTCGTCGCTGCCCACGCTGGACTCGACGCGACTGCTGGCGCGCGCCGCACTGCGCAAGGCGATCGCCGGGCTCGGCTGATCGAAAGACATCACATGCCAACCGCCCAGACCCTCGAGCGATTCATCGCCCGCGTCGAATCCAACGCCCACGTCGAGGCGATCGAAGAGTTCTACACCGAGGGTGCCACGATGCGCGAGAACATGGCCGCGCCGCGCGTCGGCCGCGCCACGCTGATGGCGCAGGAGCGTGCCACGCTGTCGCGCGTGCGTTCGGTGCAGTCGCGCTGCGTGCGGCCGGTGCTGGTGGATGGCGATACCGTGGTGGTGCGCTGGATCTTCCGCTTCGAGGCGCCCGACGGCCGCGTGCGCGAGCTCGAGGAACTGGCCTGGCAACGCTGGGACGGCGAGCGCATCGCCGAGGAGCAGTTTTTCTACGATCCGGCGCAGTTCGCCTGGCGCGACCCCGCCTGAACGCGCACCGGTGCAGCAAACCGTTTGTTCGACGGTTGGCTGTGCTGCGGTGCACCGTCTGCGGAGCGACCGCACCGGAAGGGCAGCCCGCGCCTGATTCCGCAGGTGTTGCGGATGCACGCTTTGCGCGAGCAGGTTGTTGCGACCGTGATGGAGTTGTCGTCGCGCCGTACCCATTCCCCGAAACCGAGTCTCCCGCTCGGCGTGAGTGCGCGGCATTATCGGCCCGTCGGTAAACGATTCACCGGCGAGGCTCGGCACACCGCCCTTTCGAGAACACCAGAGTGGGGACTGTCATGAAGAGACGCGACTTTCTCGGCAATGCCATCCAATCGGCGGCCCTGTTGGGTTTGCCGTTGCTCAATTCGCGTGCGGTGGCCGCAGCCGAAGCGGCACTGTCGGCGCGCCACGTCACGTTGGCCAGCTCGCTGGGCTTGACCGGCATCCTGGCGGGATCCGCGGCCGACATCTCGGCCGGCCTGCAGGCGGCGTTTCGCAGCGCCAACCGCGGCGGCGGCGTGCATGGCCGCGAGATCAAGCTGCTGCTGCTCGACGACGGCTACGTGCCGCAACGCACCGGCGACAACGCCAAGGAGGTGCTGGCGGCCGGTTCGGCGCTGGCATTCTTGTCTGGGCAGGGCACGCCGAACCACGCGGCGATGCTGCCGATCACCGAAGCCGCGGGCATGCCCGTGGTCGGCCCGATCACCGGCGCTGATTCGTTGCGGCAGGAGAAATACCGCTACACCTTCCATGTGCGCGCCAGCTACCGCGACGAGACACGGCGTCTCGTGCAGCAGATGGTGTCGATGGGCCTGAAGGACATGGCCATCGTCTACCTCGACAACGCCTACGGCAAAGAGGTGCTGGTCTATGCCAACGATGCGCTGAAGGAACAGAACATCAAGAGCATCGGCACCTTCGCGCTCGACGTGGCCGGCAAGAACGGCGCCGAGCTGGCGCAGAAGGTGGTCGATGCCAACCCGGGTGCGGTGTACCTGATCACCACGGGCACGGCCAACACGTCGTTCATGATGCCGTTTCGCCAGCTCAAGCCGGGCCTGCCGGTGGCCGGCACGTCGGTATCGGTGGTCACGTCGGAGATCGACAAGCTGGGCGAGAAGCTCAACGGCTACGCGCAGGCGGCGGTGATCCCGTATGCAAAGAAGGAGTCGCTGCAGGTCGTGCGCACCTACCAGGCCGACATGCTGGCCATCGACCAGGGCGCACGCGTCGGCGGCTCGAGCTTCGAGGGCTGGATCAACGCGCAGGTGATGCTCGAGGGCATGCGCCGCGCCGGCAAGGATCTCACGCGCGAGTCGTTGCGCGCCGGCCTGGCCGGCATCCAGCGCTTCGACCTCGGCGGCTTCATGATCAATTACGCCCAGTCGCCATTCGTCGGCTCGCGCTACATCGACATGGCGATCTTCGGTGCCGGCGGCCGGCGCCTCTGAGTTCATCACGGCAGGGAGCGGCGCTTCGACGCTGCGAAGGGGAAGCAACAAGCGGCGCTCAGTGCGCCGCTTGTTCTTGGTTCATTGCAGCGGTTTCAAGCCGCCGAGCAGCGTGGGGATCAGTTCGCTCACCGTCGGGTGAACGTGCATCGTGCGCCGCAGCGTCGTGTACGGCTGACGCGCCGCCATCGTGTCGATCAGGGTGTGGATCACCTCGTCGGCGTTGAGCCCGAGCAAAGCGGCGCCGAGGATCTGCTGGGACTGCGCATCGACCAGCACCTTCATGAAGCCCTGCGTTTCGCCGGCCTCGCGCGCGCGGCCGACACGCGTCATGTCCATGCGACCGACGAGCGCCGGCCGGCCGCGTTCCCGCACTTCGCGTTCGGTGAGGCCCACGCGGCCGAGCGGCGGGTCGATGAACAGCGCGTAGGTGGCGATGCGATCGCTCAGCGAGCGCTGCTCGTCGCGCAACAGGTTGCCGGCGACGATCTCGTAGTCGTTGTACGAGGTGTGCGTGAACGCGCCGCGGCCGTTGCAGTCACCCAGCGCCCAGACGCCGGCCACGCTGGTTTCGAGCCGGTCGTTGACCGTGATGT
>DATKJN010000569.1:0-6699 GCA_035543655.1 Burkholderiaceae bacterium
CAGGGGGCAGCTTCTCCTGCACGCACAGCGTGTCAGGGAGCCGAATCGGCACGTGGTCGATCCAGTCTGGTCCTGAGCAGCCCACCGCTTGCGAGCGGCCGGCTTGGTACACGATGGCGCTGTGCGTCAGCATCGTGCCGCGAAACAGTTCGGCCGCGGTGGATTGCGCCGCCGCGTCGAGCGAGGCGATGCGCGCCGACTGCGGCAACCGGGCCATCACGCCGCAGCGCGGGCTGTACGGCGCGTGCTGGAGCCAGCGGCCGAACGCGAGCCCGGCGGCATCGATGAACGACATCAGCTGCGGGACCGAGTACGCACGATCTTGCGGATGCAGCAGCGCGTCGGCGAGCGCGTCCGGCTGCCGGAAGTCAGGCACCTCGCGCAGCAGCCGAGCCAACGGGTGCTGGGTCGGCAGCGCCGCCAGCGCGGCAATCAGGTCCTCGATCTGGTGATCGTCGGCGCGAATGCCCACGCGGCGGCAGAACTCCTGCAGCATGTAGATGCCGGCGCGTCCGTAGGGTGCATACACCATGAGGTGCATGGCGCCGTCTGGCCTGAGCACGCTGCGCAGCGCGCGCAGGCCCGCGTCGGGATCGGCCAGGTGATGCAGGACACCCGTGCACACGATCAGGTCGAACGATGTTCGCAGTTCACCGACGCGCTCGATCGGCAACTGGTGCACCTCGAGGTTGGTCAGGTCGTGCTTGCGCTTGAGGTCGTTCGTGCAGCGCACGCTGGTGGCGCTGAAGTCGATGCCGGTGACGCGAGACTCCGGCGAGCGCGCGGCATGCTTGGCCGCCTGCGACGTGCCGCAGCCTGCAACGAGGACCGTGCGCTCCTCGGTGTACGAGCGGTCGGGCCAGAACATGTGGAAGTCGGCGCGCCGCCGGTTGCGGTCCAACCAGCGCTGCCGGTAGTTGTGGAGCGTTTCGATCGGCGGCGGATACGGGTAGCGCTCGTAGAAGTCTTTCACCGCCTCCGCCGCGTCACGGCCGGCAGCCGATGCGGTCTGCCGGCCGTCGCGTGCGGGATCCGTCAAGCGCCGTGCCTCGCGTCACCTTCCGCTGGTGCTGGCCGCGGTGAGCTTCTCCAACACCTGGTCGAGCGAGAAGCTACCGACCTTCTGGCTCGGCGGAAACTCCTTGAACGTGCTGATGTACTTGCCGACGTACTCCTGCGCCGGCACGAGCAGGAACACCCGGTCGATTCGCCACTGGCCGTAGTTCATGGCCATCTTGTCGGCTCTCTCGAATGGATCGGAACGCAGGTTGAAGATCTTGGGCAGGCGCAGGGGCGTGAACGGGTCCTGCCACACGTCGAAGCCATGGCTGCGCTGCTCCTGGAACACGATCTTCCAGCTGTCGTAGCGAAGCCCCACCAGCGAGCCGTCGTCGTTCCAGTAGAAGAACTCCTTGCGCGGGTTCTCTGCCTTGCCCGCCAGCCGATCGGAGATGTTGTAGCCGTCGAGGTGCACCTTGAAAGTCTTCTTGCCGACCTTCATGCCCTTGTACAGCTGCTCCTTCACGTCCGGCACGCCGGCTGCCGCCAGGATGGTGGGCAGCATGTCTTCGTGCGAGAACAGATCGTTGTTGACGGTGCCGGGCTTGATGACACCCGGCCAGCGGATCGCGCACGGCACGCGGTAGCCGCCTTCCCAGTTTTCGTTCTTCTCGCCGCGGAACGGCGTGGTGCCTCCATCGGGCCAAGTGAACACCTCGGCGCCGTTGTCAGTGCTGTACATGACGATCGTGTTGTCGTCGAGGCCCAGTTCCTTCAGCTTGTCGAGGATCTGGCCCACGTGAGCGTCGTGCTCGACCATGCCGTCGGGGTAGGTGCCGAGCCCGGTCTTGCCTTTGCTCTGCTCCTTCAAGTGCGTGAAGATGTGCATGCGGGTGGAGTTCCACCACAGGAAGAACGGCTTGTCGGCCTTCTTCGCCTCCTCCAGGTACTCCAGCGTGCGCTGCGTGACCTCGTCATCGATGGTCTCCATGCGCTTCTTGCCGAGCGGGCCGGTCTGCTCGATCTTCTGCGTGCCATCGGGGTTGGCCCAGCAGTGCAGCACGCCGCGCGTCTGGTACTTCTTGATCAGAGCGGGGTCCTTGAAGTAGTCCTCGTTCTCGAACTCCTGCTCTGCGTTCAGGTGGTATAGCGAGCCGAAGAACTCGTCGAAGCCGTGCGCGGTGGGCAGCGTCTCGTCGGCGTCGCCCAGGTGGTTCTTGCCGAACTGCGCCGTCATGTAGCCCTGCGCCTTGAGCAACTCGGCGATGGTCACGTCGCGCGCCTGCAAGCCTTCTTTGGCGCCGGGCAGGCCCACCTTCAACAGGCCGGTGCGAAAGCCCGACTGGCCGGTGATGAAACACGCGCGGCCGGCGGTGCAACTCTGTTGGCCGTACCAGTCGGTGAACAGTGCGCCTTCGCTCGCGATGCGATCGATGTTCGGCGTCTTGTAGCCCATCATGCCGCGGTTGTAGGCGCTGATGTTCCAGTACCCGATGTCGTCGCCCCAAAGAACGAGGATGTTCGGTTTCTTTGCAGCCATCACTGTCCCTTTCGTCTGGTTCGATGCTGTGGATCGGCAACGGCCCCAGCAACGATGGGCCGCCATGCTCGGTAGCAACGCCACTCGCGCTCCAAAGCGCGGCCAGCGACAGTTGCGCGCAGGGTCTAGCTCGACGATCGGGGTGTCAAGTTGGACCTAGGTCCAATAGAGCCGAGGTGCCAGTCGGACATCTGGCGCTTCCTGCACCGGTCGGCATGGCTGCGTTGACCTACTGCCGCCGCGTCCGCTCGATGCTCACCGGTGCATACTGCCCGGCGTGGCGCTGCCGGACGCGCAGGGCACGACGGCGCAGCATCCGCTGCGCGGAGGTCGAACATGAACAACGATCCATCCGATCCGGCATACGACAAACGCGTCGCCCGGCTGCTGCTCGATGTATTGATCCGTGCAGGCCTGATCCTCGCGCTGGTGATGCTGTGCTACCGGGTCTTCGCGCCCTTCCTCGTGCTGATGGTCTGGGCGCTGATCCTGGCGATCACTCTGTATCCGCTGCACCGGCTGCTGGCCGCCAGGATGGGCGGGCGGGCAGGCTTGGCGTCGACGCTGATCGTCGTGCTCGGCGTCGCGCTGATCGTCGCGCCCACGGCTGTGCTGCTCAATTCGGTGGGCGACTCGGTGCACCGCTTCATCGGCGAAGTGCAGCACCACACGCTGCAGGTTCCGCCGCCCAGGCCGGGCGTCGCCGAATGGCCGGTGGTCGGAACGAAGGTCCACGCCTACTGGCAAATGGCGCACGACAACCTGCCTGGGCTGGTGAAGAGCCTGCAGCCGAAGATCGGTGATCTGGCCAAGGCAGCGCTGGGAATCGTGGCCAGCATCGGCGGTGACATCCTCGCGTTCGTCGCGGCGTTCATCATCGCCGGCCTCATCATGGCCTTCGGCGAAGCCGGGGATCGCGCCAGCCGGGCGATCTTCGCGCGCGTCGTCGGCGTCGAGCGTGCCGACCAGTTCACCCTGCTGTCGGTGGCCACGATCCGCGCCGTCGCCCAGGGCGTGATCGGCATCGCGCTTGTCCAGGCCATTCTCGTAGGCCTGTGCCTGCTCGCCGCCGGCGTGCCGCTGGCCGGTGTGTGGGCGGTCGTGGTGCTGGTGCTCGGCATCGCGCAGGTGCCGGCTCTGATCGTGACGCTGCCGGCGATCGCCTACCTTTGGATGAGTGGCGGCTACGGCACCGGCGAGGCGGCGGTGTACACGGTGCTGCTGTTTGTCGCCGGCATGGCCGACAACGTGCTCAAGCCGCTGCTGCTTGGCCGCGGTGTCGACGCGCCGATGCCGGTGATCCTGCTCGGCGCGCTCGGCGGCATGGCCGCGGGCGGCATTGTCGGCCTGTTCGTCGGTGCGGTGCTGCTGGCGCTGGGCTATCAGATCTTCATGGGCTGGGTGGCTGCCAACCCTGAGGCAAGACCGCCGACGAGTGACAACGGCATCATCGCCGTCGACTGAGTCGGAAGGCCCGCTCCATGATCGCAGTGCCGACCGCGGTGCTGGTTCTTGCAGTGCGAAGCCGGACCTCACCTCCACCTGCAATGTTGCGGTTCAGGCGCGCAAAGCGCATGCTGAACGCATCTGGTCCGGCACACTTTGCCCGCCGGCAGATGAACATTGGAGGAACCGATGCCGTTCTACCTGACCCGGTTCAGCTACACGCCAGCGACGTGGGCCAAGCTCATCAAGAACCCCGAGGACCGCCGAGTTGCAGCCAAGCAGTACATCGAATCCGTGGGCGGAAAGCTGCACGGCTTTTGGTATGCCTTCGGCGATCACGATGCATACAACTTGTGGGAGGCACCGGACAACGTGTCGATGGCAGCTACGGCGCTCGCGATTGGCGCAGGGGGAGCGCTGAGCTCCATGCAGACGACTGTCTTGCTAACCGTTGAGGACACGATCGCGGCCATGAAAAAGGCATCAACGATCAAGTACCGGCCACCGGGAGAAAATGGATAGGCCGCTGCTCTCTGGCGCAGTCGTTGGCAGGCCCGACGTTTCGCGTGGCGTGCGCAAGGCATCAAGAGCAACCAAGGTCCTTGCGACGATTGAACTCACCCGCCTCGCCGGGCGGCTGCTTGCTCGCAAGCGCGCACGCGGTGAAGTTGCCAACGGTCCGTCCACTCTCGTCGACATAGGTCCAGTCGACGACGTCCGAACGGCTGAACGTGTGCATCTGCCCGGGCTTGACGCGCTTCACCAGGCGTGGCTCATCGTTGATCCTGCCCGTGAACTCGCTATCCGACCAGGTGAACTCGTTGACCCAGAAGTACTCGGTGTTGCGGCCTTCCCGAACGCCGACTTTCACGGCGTAGTCCTTTGTGCCAGGCGGGAGCTCCTTGGCCTTGATGAGAAAGTCGCCGAGCGTTGCCTGCGCCTTCTCGGTGGCTCGACGCATCGCGATCGCTTCGCTCTGCAATCTGGCCGCCTCGACGTCCTTCTCGAGCACGGGGATCGACGGCGAGCAGGCCGCAGCAGCAAGCACGGTCAGCGCGATGGCGACGGGGTGGCGTGGCATGCAATGAACCTCGGGGTTTGGTGGTGTTCGCTTCTGCGCCAACCAGGGTTGGTCAGAGTATCTCAGGGCAAATTGCATGCCTCTGCGATGCGTCCGTCGGCGAGGTCTCGCGCGGCACTTGGGTTGCGCCCCACGCACAGGCCAGCCGCCCTTGGCGCCGCTCAGTCGCCTCGGCCCGGTGCGATCACGCCGTCGACGTAGCGCCAGCGGCCGTCTTCGCGCACGAAGCGGCTCACCTCGTGCAGCTGCTGCGCCCGGCCGTTGACCTTGTGGTGCGCCACGAACTCCACGACGCCCGCGTCGCCGCGCATCTCTTCGTGGACGATCTCCAGGCCGGTCCAGTTCAGCGGGCCCAGTTCCAACTCGCCCGGCGCGGTGGACGGATGCCAGGTCTGCATCAGGTACTCGAGGATGGCCGGTGAGTTGACGCCACGGCCCTGCGCCAATGCATAGGCGCTGTAGCGCGAGCGCATGAGCGCCTCGGGTGTCAACGCGTGCTCACCGCGACCCAGGCCGTCGTGCCAACGGCCGCAGCAGTCGGCATATCGCACGGGCGTGGCTTCGCGTGCGCGGCAGGGGCAAGGCATGTCGGGACGGGCGGCCATGCACGGATTGTGCGGCGCCCGCCGTGTGTCGCTAGCGGCTGGCAAGCGATTCCCAGCGCTCCAGCGCTTGCAGCAGTTCACCCTCGATCGACTGCAGGCGCGCCTGCAGCGCAGGCACACGCTGACGCTCCCTGGCGTACAGCTCGCCGCTGGCCAGGAGCTGTGAGAGCTCCTTCTGCTCGGTTTCCAACCCGTCGATGCGCGCGGGCAGCGCGTCGAGTTCGCGCTGCTCCTTGTAGCTGAGCTTGGTGCGAGCCGGCAACGTCTGTGCTGCGGCGGCCGGAGGTTGGCTTGCAGCGGTGGGTGCAGGCGCGGCCGCAACGGCCAGTGCCCGCGCGCGCGCGCGCTGCAGTTTCCAGTCTTCGTAGCCGCCTTCGTATTCGCGCCACAGGCCGGGCCGGCCCCCGAAGGCGGCGTCGCCTTCCCAGGCGATGGTGCTGGTCACCACGTTGTCGAGAAAGCGCCGGTCGTGGCTGACCAGGAACACCGTGCCGGCATAGGACTGCAGCAGGTCTTCCAGCAGGTCGAGCGTGTCGATGTCGAGGTCGTTGGTCGGCTCGTCGAGCACCAGCACATTGGCCGGCAACGCGAACAGCCGGGCCAGCAGCAGGCGGTTGCGCTCGCCGCCCGACAGGCTGCGCACCGGCGAATTGGCGCGCTCGGGCGAGAACAAGAAATCATTCAGGTAGCTCATCACGTGCTTGCGGCTGTTGCCGATCTCGATCCACTCGCTGCCCGGGTTGATGGTGTCGACCAGCGTCGCGTCGAGGTTCAATGCCGCGCGCATCTGGTCGAAGTAGGCCACCTGCAGCTTGCTGCCCTGGCGCACGCTGCCCGAGGTGGGCTGCAACTCGCCCAGGATGAGCTTGAGCAATGTGGTCTTGCCGCAGCCGTTGGGGCCGATCAGGCCCACCTTGTCGCCGCGCAGCAAGGTGGCCGAGAAGCGGTCGATGAGCAGCCGCTGGTCGTCGAACCGCATCGACACCTCTTTCAGCTCGGCGACGATCTTGCCCGGCGGCAGGCCGGCA
>DATKJN010000570.1:0-4218 GCA_035543655.1 Burkholderiaceae bacterium
GGAGCGCCGTCGACCAACGTTTCCGTGTCCAGCGCCGTCTCGAAGAAGCCCACCACGTCGCGCATGTGACGGTCATCGGCCCGCAGATCGGTCAGCACGCCCTGCGCCTCGACTCCTGTGCCCACGATCAACACGCGCGGCACCCCCGTGACACCCCGCAGCGCCATCGCTGCGCCACGCATCACCAGGATGGCGAGCAGGAAGTACGCCACCGCGGTGCCGACCAGAGGCCCCGGGTGTGGATTCAGGTCGAACTGCTTGAGCCCAAGATACGTGCCGTAGCCGGCCAGCACCACGACCACGCTGATGCGAAGCGTCAACGGAACCAGTGCCAGGCGATGGCGGTAAATGCCGACAAACGATTGCAGCAGGGCCATCACCACCGCGAATGCGAACGCCGTGGCCATTGCGCGGCTATCGGTGACGATGCCGGTCAAGCCACCCGGAAACGCGCTCAGCGTCACCGCGGCCGCAAGCAGCGCTGCGAACCCGAGGATGCCGTCGAGCAGCGCTTCGTAAACTGCGGCGGATGACGCCCTGCTCGGGAATACCCGGAACATGAAACCCCTTTGGTTGGTTTGGACGGGTGCTTCGTCTGCGCGGCGTGAACTGCGGTGCGCGCACCCGTGAAAACTGCAGGGGCGATTCTCTGGACCGTGCGAATTGCAACAATCCTCCAGACGCGGGGTTTGTGGTTGACCCCCCTGAATCCGGGGTCGACATCGACGGGTCACGGACGGCGCCGCGCACGGCGCAGCGACAGGGGATTGCGCCGGCGTCGAGTGCTAGCAGCGCAGCCCGACGTGCACGGCGACCACGCCGGCCGACAGGTTGTGCACGTCCACGTGCCCGAAGCCGGCGTCCTTCATCATGGCCTTGAGTTCGGCCTGCGGCGGGTGCATGCGGATGGACTCCGCCAGGTACCGATAGCTTTCACCATCGCCGGCCACCCAGCGACCCAGACGAGGCAGCACCTGGAACGAGTACCAGTCGTAGGGCTTGCGCAACGGCTCGGCCACGCGCGAAAACTCCAGCACCACCAGCCGCCCGCCGCCGCGCAGCACCCGCGCCATCTCAGCGAGCGCGCGCTCCTTGTGCGTCATGTTGCGCAGCCCAAAGCTCACCGTGGCGAGATCGAAGCTGGCATCGGCGAACGGCAGCGCTTCGGCGTCGCACAGCACAGTGGGCAGGCTCAGGCCCTTGTCCATCAGCCGGTCGCGGCCCGCCCCCAGCATGGCGGCGTTGATGTCGGTATGCACCACGCAGCCGGTCGGACCCACGCGTGCCGCCAGCGCACCCGTCAGGTCCCCGGTCCCGCCCGCGATGTCGAGCACGCGCTCGCCTGCCTTGGGCGCCGCGACTGCCACCGCATACGCCTTCCACACGCGGTGCAAGCCGAGCGACATCAGGTCGTTCATCAAGTCGTACTTGCCCGCGACCGAATCGAATACCCCGCGCACGCGCTGCGATTTTTCGCCCTCGTCGACTTGCTGGTAGCCGAAGTGCGTGCGTGTCATGTCGTGGTGTTCGTCAGTGCACGTGACCACATGCCGAGGCGGCGCCCGACACCATTGGGGCATCGCGATCGACACCGGCCTCGGCCAAGCGCCGGAGGTAACGATCCCAGTGGACCTGCTGCTGGCTGCCAAGGTCGTACAAGTAAGCCCAGCTGAAGATGCCTGTGTCGTGGCCGTCGGAGAACTTTGGCTGCAACGCGTAGTGACCCACCGGCGTCAGGTCGACGATCTCGACGTCGCGCTTGCCGGTTTGCAGCACCTCTTGCCCGGGCCCGTGGCCCTGCACTTCCGCCGATGGCGAATACACGCGCAGCAATTCGAAAGGCAGGCGAAAGGTCTGTCCGTCGGAGTAGCCGACCTCGAGCACACGTGACCCTTGGTGCAACGTCACCGACTGCGGTGTGGGTGCGTTCGACATGCGTTTGGACCTCTGGGTAAGACGAAATCGGGTGTCGAAGCAGTGTAGCGTTGGCTCGAGCGTGCCCTTGCAACCGTGCAAAAAACCACGGCCGCGTTGCGTCCCGCCGACCGCCCGTCGGCCATCACCCAACGCTCAGGGGGACGCGGAATGGCGTCGCGAATTAGTGCGCAGCGCGCCGCGCCCAGGCCCGATAAGGTCTCGTCCATCGATTCGGCGAGCGCGCAGCCTTGGCGCCGTCCAGGAGCCCTCCCATGTCCACGCTGTCGCTTTCGTCCGCCCTGTTCACACTGGCCGCCACGGCAGGTGCCGGTGGTGTGGCCTGGCTGGCCACCGCGCTGCACTACCGGACCAAGCTGGCCGAACAGAGCTTGCAGCTGCAAACGGCCGACCAGGCGAAACAGAAGGCACAGGAACTCGCGCTGCAGGCCCGCCAGCAGGTGGAGTCGCTGCAGCAGGCCCTGTCCGAAGCCAAGCGCGACGGCGCGATCCACAACGCGGCCAGTTCCGCGCGTGCGGTGGCCGCCGCCGCGGCAGCGGCGGAAGCCACCAAGGCCAAGGCACGTGTCGAACTCCTGCGCCAGCTCGACGCCGACGAGGCCAAGAAGGAACGGGCACACGGCTTTGCCGATACCCAGCCGCTTGGCAACAGCTAGGCGCGCAGCGCCTTAGCGCACCCGTTCAGACCAACACGCGCTCGATGCCGCCGGCATTGGCGCGCGCCACATAGTCCTCGAGCCACGCTTCGCCGATGAGCCGGCGCGCCATCTCGACCACGATGTAGTCGGACTTCAGCAAGCCGCTGCGCAGGTCGCCCTGGTACCGCGACAGGCCTTGCAGGCAGCTCGGGCACGACGTCAGCACGGTGATGTCGTCGTCTGCGTCCAGCGCTGCGTGCGTGCGCAATGCGGCTTCATCCTTGCGCAGCTCCTCTTCCTTGCGAAAGCGCACCTGCGTGGCGATGTCGGGTCGGCTGACACCGAAGGTGCCACTTTCGCCACAGCAGCGGTCGCTCTTGATCACCTGCTCGCCGACCAACGCTTTCACGGTGAGCATCGGGTCGCGCTGCTTCATCGGCGTGTGGCAGGGGTCGTGGTAGAGATACGCGCCGCCATTCGGCAGCGTGATGTTCTTCTCCAGCAAGAACTCGTGAATGTCGACGATGCGGCTGCCGGAGAAGATCTCGTCGAACTTGTAACCCTGGAGCTGGTCGTAGCAGGTGCCGCAGCTCACCACCACGGTTTTGATGTCGAGATAGTTCAGCGTGTTGGCCACGCGGTGGAACAGCACGCGGTTGTCGGTGATGGTTTTCTCGGCGCGGTCGTACTGACCGGCGCCGCGCTGCGGGTAGCCGCAGCACAGATAGCCTGGCGGCAGCACCGTCTGCACGCCGGCGCGCCACAGCATCGCTTGTGTCGCCAGGCCCACCTGCGAGAACAAGCGCTCCGAGCCGCAGCCCGGAAAGTAAAAGACCGCCTCGCTGTCGACCGTGGTCGCGGCGGGGTCGCGGATGATCGGCACGTAGTGCTTGTCTTCGATGTCGAGCAGCGCGCGCGCCGTGCGCTTGGGAAGGCCGCCGGGCAGCTTCTTGTTGATGAAGTGGATCACCTGCTCGCGCACTGGCGCGGGTCCCACCGTCGAGGGCGGCAGTGCCGTCTGGCGCTTGGCGGCCAGACGCATCAGGTCCGCCGCTGCGCGCTGTGCCTTGAACCCCACATTGACCATCGCGCGGCGCGCCAGGCGGATGGTTTCGGGGTTGGTCGCGTTGAGCATGAACATCGCCGCCGCCTGGCCCGGCTTGAAGCTCTTGCGTCCCATCTTGCGCAGCAGGTTGCGCATGTTCATCGACACGTCGCCGAAATCGATCTTCACCGGGCACGGGCTGGCGCACTTGTGGCACACCGTGCAGTGGTCGGCGACATCTTCGAACTCTTCCCAGTGACGCAGCGAGATGCCGCGGCGCGTCTGCTCTTCGTAGAGAAACGCCTCGATCAGCAGCGACGTGGCCAGGATCTTGTTGCGCGGGCTGTACAGCAGGTTGGCGCGCGGGACGTGCGTGGCGCAGGCCGGCTTGCACTTGCCGCAGCGCAGGCAGTCCTTGATGCTGTCGCTGATGGCGCCGATGTCGCTCTGTTGCATGATCAGCGACTCGTGGCCCATCAGGCCGAAGCTCGGCGTGTAGGCATGCTCGAGGTCGGCGGCGCGCACCTGGTCGTCGTTGAGTGCTGCCAGCGCCGCACCGCGCAGCAGCTTGCCCTTGTTGAAGCGCCCTTCGGGATCGAC
>DATKJN010000571.1:0-2906 GCA_035543655.1 Burkholderiaceae bacterium
TTCAGGCCAGCATGCACGGCGCGCAAGGCGTGGGCCAGCCGCTGTTCGCCGCGGCCGGCGACCACCGAGAAACCGACGCCGCCATCACGCAACGCGGCGCGCAGCAGCGAGTCGACCGGCTCGCGCACGTGAGCGCCGTCCCGGATGCCGGCGTCCGCGACCCAGGGCAGATCGAGCGCCATCAGCAAGGTCATGCGGTGCGCCTTCTGCTCGGCCACGGCCGCGGGCAGCAGCGATGCGTCATCGAACAGCAGGCGGCTGTACACCGCGACCATCATCGCCGTGGTGTCGGCGACGACCAGTTCGTGCGTGCGCGCGGCGTCGGCGATGCGCTCGGACTGCGTGCGGGCGATGCCGGCCTGCTCGTCGCGGCGTGGCGTGCGACCCGCGCGCAGACAGAATTCGCGCAGCGCCTCCTCGACCAGCGCCACATGGTGACCCTGCTCTTGCAGACAACGATGCAACTCGCGCGCGAGCGTCGTCTTGCCGGTGCTTTCGGCGCCGAGCAGAGCGATCACGTGGCCGGGCGGCTGGGTCATCGCGACGCGGCTTCAGGTACCGGCACGCCCTCGGAGGCCAGCACCAGCGCCACCATCGCCTCGCCGCCGGCCTGGATGTGCGAGCGCATCGCCTCGGCCGCGACGGCGTCGTCGCCCTCGCAGATGGCCTTGACGATGCGCGCATGCTCGCGGTCCGACGCGCGCAACCGCCCCGGCTTGTCGAAGCCGCGCTGTCGGTACGCGGCGAGCGTCTTGCGCACTGCGCGCACCTGCGCCACCAGCACCGGGTTGCCGCTGCTCTGGTAGATCGCCTCGTGCAGCACCGCGTTCGCCACCTGATAACCCGGCCGATCCTCGGCGCGCGCCCGTGTGCTGGCCTGTGCCTGCGCGCGGCGCAATTCGCGGCACTGGACCGTGCTGGCACGTCGCGCCGCCAGCCGCGCCAGCGCGGCCTCGAGCTCGGTCAGGGCTTCCAGCGTGGCCACGAGCTCACCGGTGCTGGCCTTGCGCACGTAGATGCCCGCGCGCGGCGCGATCTGCACAAGGCCTTGCGTCGACAGCACCAGCAGGGCCTCGCGCACCGGCGTGCGCGACGCGCCGAAGCGATCGGCGAGCGCCTTCTCGTCGATCGCGCTGCCGGGCGGGCGTGTGCCGCTGACGATCTCTTCTTCCAGCACGGCACGGATGCGCTCCTGCATGCTCGCCGCCGCGGGCGAGGGATGGCGCGCGAGGTGCAGGTCCATCGTCAGGCGGCCTTGGCGTCACGCTCGGCGGCATACGAAGCGTCGAACGGCTCGATGCGCGCGGCCGTGAAGCTCGGTCGGGCTCGCACGCGCTGCCACCATGCGTTCACGTCGGCGGCTTGCGCGAGGGCCAGCGCATTGAGCTCGCTGATGCGCATCACGAAGGGTGCGGCCGCGATGTCGGCGATCGAAAACGCATCGCCGACCAGCCAGCCCGACGGTGCGTCGGTGAGCAGCTCGTGCATCCTGTCGAGCAGCTTGAGCAGCCCGCGCATCGCCTCGGCTTTCTCCTCGTCGGTGTACGGCTTGCGGGCCACGCGGGTCCAGGCTTCGCGCCGCTCGGCGCTCGGCACACGCGCCAGCCGCTGCTGCAGCTCCTGCTCGCTCCAGGCGCTCGCCGCTGGCTGCATGGACACGCTCCAGTTGAACACGATGAGCTTGGGCAAACACTGCTCGTCGATCCAGCGCACCCAGTTGCGCATCACGGCCCGCTGGTACGGGTCGGCGGGCCGGATTGGCGAGCCCGGAAAGCATTCGTCGAGGTATTCGCAGATGACCGAGCTCTCGTAGAGCACGCGGCCGTCGTGCAGCAGCGTGGGCACCACGCCGTTGGGATTCATCGCCAGGTATTCGGGCGCATGTTGCTCACCCTTGACCATGTCGATGATGCGGCTCTCGTACGCCAGGCCCTTTTCGGCCAGAGCCAGCCGCACGCGGCGCGACGCGCTGGAGCGCCAGCCGTGAAACAGCACCAGCCGTGGCGCCGCAGCGGTCATTGCAGTGTCACGCCGGCTTGCACCGCGCGGTCGCGCTGCGCCGCGCCTTCGCGGGTGGCGGCGTCGTGAAACTCGGTCGGAGAGGGCGAGGGCAGCGCCTCGTTGCCACCGGCCAGCAGCTTGGCCTTGACCTCCGGATCGGCCAGCACCTTGGTGGCGGTGGCGAACAACTTGTCGACCACTTCCTTCGGCAACTTGGCGGGACCGAACAGGCCGAACCAGAAACTGAACTCGAAGCCGGGCAGGCCGCTGTCGGCGAGGGTCGGCAGTTCAGGCGCCACCGCCGAGCGCTGTGCGGTGCTGACGCCGAGCATGCGCACCAGGCCTTGCTGGCCGAGCGGCAACACCGATGATGCGGTGCCGAACGAGAAGTGCACGTCGCCTTGCGCGACCGCCTGCACCGCCGGGCCGCCGCCCTTGTACGGGATGTGCGTCATCTTGGCGTTCACCGCTTTCTCGAACGCCAATGCGCCCATGTGCGGCGTGCCGCCGATGCCCGAGGACGAGTAGTTGATCTTGTCGGGGTTGGCTTTCACGAACGCCAGCAACTCGGCCACCGACTTGACGTTGATTTCCTTGTTCACGGCGAGGATCAACGGCGAGATCGTGAAGCGGGTGATCGGCGTGAAATCGGCCGGCGTGTACTTCACCTTGTACAGCTGCTGGTCGATGCCATACAGCGTGCCGGAGGCGAGCACCAGCGTGTAGCCGTCGTTCGGTGCGCGTGCCACCAGCTCGGAGCCGAGCGTGCTGCCGGCGCCCGGCTTGTTGTCCACCGTGACCGTCTGGCCCAGCTGCCTGCTCATTGCATCGCCGACGATGCGCGCGATGGTGTCGGCCGCTCCGCCGGGCGTGTAGCCGACGACGATGCGGATCGGCTTGTTCGG
>DATKJN010000572.1:0-3529 GCA_035543655.1 Burkholderiaceae bacterium
CCGAAGTGGTTGTAGACGACGTCGAGCAGCACCATCAGCCCGCGCGCGTGCGCCGCCTCCACCAGCGCCTTCAGGTCATCGGGCGTGCCGTAGCTCGCGTCGGGTGCGAACAGCAGCACGCCGTCGTAGCCCCAGTTGCGCCGGCCCGAAAAGGCGGCCACCGGCATCATCTCGATCGCCGTGATGCCCAGTTGCACCAGATCGTCCAGGCGATCGATCGCCGCGATGAACGTGCCCCGCGGCGTGAACGTGCCGACATGCAGTTCGTACACCACCGCCTCGTGCCACGGGCGGCCGCGCCACTCGGCGTCGCACCATGCGTGCGCGCGCGGGTCGACCAGCATGCTGGGCCCGTGCACGTCGTCGGCATTGAAGCGCGCGGCGGGATCGGGCACTTGCAGGCCGCCGTCGATGCGAAACGCATAGCGGTCGCCGGCGCGCGCCGTGGCGGCGGTGCACTCGGTCCAACCACCGTCCAGCACTCGCATCGGCAGCGGCGGCCCTGATGCGGCATCCAGGCACAGCTCGACCCGTTGCGCGCCCGGTGCCCACAGGCGAAAGCGCGCACCGCCTTCGGGCAACAGGCTCGCCCCGAAGGGCATGTCGTGGCAGCGCTGCATCACGCCGCGCTGGGACCTCGCGTTAGGGCCGGTCGATCGGTCGCAGGCGGTCGCCGCCGGGGCGCCGTTCGCGCGGCCACCAGCGTTCGAGCAGCGCCGCGGCCCAGTCGCGGCCGCCGATGCCGAAGGCCAGCGCCAGCGCCAGCACCACGCCGCCCAGCAGAATGAGAAAGGTGTGCTGGATCAGCCCACCGCCGATGTCGAGGTGGTCGAACGACAGCAGCACGACGAAGGCGACGATCGCATAGCGCACCACATGGCCCAGCAGCGCGGCATCGGCGATCTCGGCGTTGCGCAGATAAGTGGTGACGGCCTGGCCGACGAAGCGGCCGAAATAGGCGCCGAAGATCAGCAGCACCAGCGCCACCAGCAGCTTGGGCAGGAACAACACGACGCGGGTCAACAGGTCGGTGACCTGCGACAGCCCGAGCCCGTTGAAAGCGACGATCAGCGCAGCCAGGATGACGAGCCAATAGATGATCACGCCGAACAGGTCGGTCGCGTCCCGATCGGTGCCGCCTTGTTGGAGGAAGCCGTCGATGCCGGCGCGCTCGGTCAGCACATGGAAGTTGAACGCGCGCAGCGCTTTCACGGCAGCGAATCGCGCCGCCTTGGCGATCAGCCAGCCGAGGATCAGCACGCCCACGGCCACGAGCAAGCGCGGCAGGAACGCGCCGATCTGCACCAGCAACGCCCGCACCGGTTCCAGCATCACGTTCAGGTCTTGCATGGCACTCCCTTGGGCAGCACAGTGTGAACAGACCTAGGACGCCAGCCCAGCGAGGTCGGCGATGCCGGCCAGCGGGACGGCGACCCAGTCCGGACGATTGTCCAGTTCGTAGCGCAGTTCGTAGAGGGCCTTTTCGATCTCGAACAGCGTCGTCAGCTCGAGCGCGCGCTCGAACGCGGCATCGTCGGCATACAGGCCCGCCGACACCACCACCTGCCGGTAGCTGGCCAAAAACGCCTCGCGCACGCGTTGAGCCCAATCGCGCGACGGCTGCGCCAGGCGTTCGAGCTCGGGCGGTGTCTTGGCCACCTGGTTCAGCGCCGCGTGGCGCGCATAGTCGAACGAGCGCAGCATGCCGGCCACGTCGCGCAGCGCGCTGTGCTTGGCGCGTCGTTCCTGCAACGGGCGTTGCGGCTCGCCTTCGAAATCGATGATCAGAAAGTTGTCCCGCTGCAGCAGGACCTGGCCGAGGTGGAGGTCGCCGTGCAGGCGCGTCTTCAGCCCGATCGGCTGCGCCGCGGCCAGGCGCTGCACCCGCTCGCGCAGCGCGGGCCCGCACTCGATCACACGCGCGATCCCGGCGTCGGACGCTTCGATGGCGCCGCCTTCGGCGTGCCGGCGCAGCCGGCCGAGCGTGCCGTCGATCTCGCGCGCGACCGCCGCGCCCCAGCCGGCGAGGTCGTGCGCCGTGACCGGCTCGGGGTCGAACGCCGGATTGCCGGTGACCGTGGCCAATGCGACATGCAGCTCGCCAATGCGGCGCGCCAGCACACGCACGCGCTCGACCACGCCGCTGCCTTCGCTGGTGTCCGACGACTCGAGCATGCGGGCAACCTGGTCGACGACGAAGGCCCAGGCATCGCCCTGGTTGCCGACCTGCGCCTGCAGCAGCGCGAGCGTCGTCACTTCGCCCGCCGCGCCGACGAAGCTGAGGCTGCCGGCCACCGGCACGGCGTGCTTGAACCCGACCACGTCGGTCAGGAAGCGGCCCATCTCGAGCTCGGGGCTCTCACCCGGCTGCAGGCGCCGGTAGGCCTTGAGGAACAGCTTGTCGCCGAGCAGGCTCACCGAGTTGCTGCTGGTCATCAGGCGGCGCACCGTCATCGGCTCGAACAACGCGGCGCCGGCCACCGTGTCGAACAGCCGCCCGGGCGTGAACTGCAGCGTGCCGCCCTCGGCCTTGAGCGAGCGGCCGCTGCCGATCGCGCGCACCACCGCGCGGCAGAACGCCTCGTCGGCCATCGCATCGGCCAGCACGCCGACGCGGGCTTGCTGGCGCACCCGGGCGACCGCCGCCGCACCGAGCTGGCGCGTGCGCTCCTCGTCGTCGTCTTCGAAGGCAATGGCCAGCGGCGCGAAGTAGCGTGTCACGCCCGACGGCGCGTGCGCCTCGGCCAGCGCGAGCAGCCATTGTTCGTCGCCGCCGTCGGTGAGGTGGGCGTGCTCGGTCAGGTCGACACGCTCGAGCTTCTCCGCCTTGGCGGCATACCAGCGCTGGCGCACGAAGTACGGCGGCAGCAACGCGCGCTCGAGCTGCGTGCGCGTTTTTTCGGCCATGCCGATGCGCCACGGCACGACTCGACCGCGGAAGAAGCTGTTCCAGCCGTCGAACAGCACCACCACCGGCAGGTCTTCGATCTGCTGGCTTTCGGTGTGCCAACGCGGTGGATCGACGTCGGTGGCGAGGCGGAACCAGAAGAAGCCATAGGCCGGCAGCGTCAGCGAGTACGGCTGGTTGCCGATCGGCGGGAACGCGTTGCGACCCATCATCTCGACCGGCACGCGGCCGCGGTAAGTGCCCAACTCGAGCTCCACCGGCTGCGCGTTGCGGCTGACGTTGGCCACGCACAACACCACTTCGTCGTCGAGCTCGCGCAGGTAGGCGAGGATCTTGCGATTGCCCGGATGCAGCATCGTGAAGCGGCCGCGGCCGAAGGCCTGGCTGCTGCGTCGCACGGTGAGCATGCGGCGCGTCCAGTTCAGCAGCGACGAGGCTTCGCGCGCCTGCGCCTCGACGTTGACCGCCTCGAAGCCGTAGATCGGGTCCTGGATCGGCGGCAGGTACAGCCGCTGCGGGTCGACGCGCGAGAAGCCGCCGTTGCGGTCGCTGGTCCACTGCATCGGCGTGCGCACGCCGTCGCGGTCGCCGAGGAAGATGTTGTCGCCCATGCCGATCTCG
>DATKJN010000573.1:0-3747 GCA_035543655.1 Burkholderiaceae bacterium
GCCATCTTGACCGGCGTGCACACGCCCGGCACGAAGATCGACGCCGGCGTGCCGGTGCGCATCGCCGCGAACGCGACCGCCAGCCCGTGGTTGCCGCCGGAGGCCGCCACCACGCCGGCCGGCGGCACGCTGCGCGTGAGCAGGTGCGTGAACGCGCCGCGCACCTTGAACGAGCCGGCGTGCTGCAGGAACTCGAGCTTGAACACCAGCTGCACGTCCGGCAGGCCGACGTCGGCGCCGTCGACCTCGAGCACCGGCGTGCGCCGCACGTGGCCTTGCAGGCGCTGCAGCGCGTGTGTGATGCGCGATGGCGAAAGGAAATCAGGATCCATGGCTGCTTCGATGCAGTGTAGAACGCACGCCGCAGCGCGTCGTGGCTGGCCCGGAGCGCGCCGCGCGTGCTTGGTTTGCCCGCGCTGGCGCGACGGGTCGAGCGCCTCTGCGCACTCAGCGCGCCGGGCTGAACGCCAGCGGATCGGGGCGTGCGGTGCAGCGGAAGTTGGCCGCGCTGTTCGGGTCTCCGTTGCCGACATAGCGCGCATACGCCGGATAACGGCAGGCGGGCATGCTGCGCCTCACCGTGAGGTCGCTCGGGCCCATCTCGACCGCGGTCACCGCATCGGGCGGCGTGCGGTTCTTCAGCACCCAATCCTCGAGCAGCGACAGCGTGTCGAGCTGCGACGGGCCGGTCACGTTGTGGCCGCCGCCGGCGCCGATGTACAGCCGCAGCACACGGTCGGTGGCCGCCGGGCCCATCTTCGCCACCACGCTGCGCACGTACTCGGCCACCATCGGCGTGCCGACCGCGTTGTCGGCCGAGGGCTGCAGGATGATCAGCTTGCCGTTGCGCTTGGCCAGCGTGCTCAGGTCGGGATCGGTGGCGTCGAACAGCGCCGACAGGTATTGGATGCGCTGCGCATGCGGCCGCGGATCGAACAGGTAGGGATCGAACTTCTCGTCGCGCACGATGGCGTGGCGCACCCAGAACGCCGCGAAGTTGAGGATCGCGCCGCGCTGCGGCTCGAAGCCGCGCCCCGGCGGCAGCGGTTGCGACGGCGGCACCGTGCCGACCGGATAGAACGCGTACTGATAGCGTGGCGAGTCTTCATCGCCGGTGACGCCGTAGCCGGCATAACGCGTCACGCCATGCGCCATCACCACCGCATTGGCCCACGGTTCGCGAATCGCGTTGACCGATGCGATCTGCGCCTCCGACAGGCAGCGCGTGCCGGTGCGGCCATCGGGGCAGCGCAGCGCGGCGACCTCGTTGCGGCATTCCATGTAGCGCGCGATCACGCCGTCTTTCAGGCCATCGGCATCGTCGCAGTTGGCGCGCGTCTGCTCGGCCAGCAGCTTGATCGCCGGCGCGTCGAGCCAGCCCTGGATCAGCTTGTCGCGCAGGTTGTTGTCGGCCAGGTGGATGGTGTTCCACGCCAGCACCGGCGACACCGCGATGATGCCGTCGTAGTCGGCGCCAAAACGTTGCGCCGCGATCAGCGCCTCGCGCCCGCCGGCCGATTCACCCGTGAAGAACACATGCGTCGGCGCGCGGCCATAGGCAGCCTGGATGATCTTGAGCGCGACGTCGCGGGTCTTCTTGAGCTCGTCGCCACCCCAGTTGCGCAGCGCCTCGTCGCTGCGCATGAAGGTGGTGTCGGGGTTCTGGTGGCCGCTGTCGCTGCCGAAGGTCACGTAACCCAGGCTGATCGGATACGGCCGGTCGAGCGGGATCGGGTCGAAGCGACCCGAGGCCTTGTTGCCCGGCGCGGTGATCACCACGCCGTTCAGGCCGCCGCCGCCCGAATGCAGCGCGCGGCCATTCCATTGCAGGGGCAGGTTGACCGCATAGCGGATCGGTGGCGCGTTCGCATCCACCGACACGATCGTGCCTTGCACGACGCAGCGCGGCGCGGTGGGCAACAGGTGCTCGCCGTCGGGGTCGACGTAAGGCGACAGCTCGGGCATGCGGTCGGCCTTGTCGACTCGTGCACCCAGCGTCGGCAGCCCGATGTCGCCAGCCACCACCCGCAGGCGGATCAAGTCTTCGCAGCGCTTCAGCGCCACCGGCTTGCTCAACGCGCTGTCGCGGCCTCCAGACGGCAGCCAGGCGCAGCCCGCCGTGGCCAGCAACAGCAGCCAGCCGAGATGTCCGATGCGACGCATCCGCTCTCCTTGTTCTTGGTGCGGGCATGATAGGCATGCCGATAAACCGCGCCGCGATGACCGACTTTCAGCATCCCGTTGCCCCGTTCCCGGCGGGATTGCCCGAGCGCATTCACGATGCGTCCGCTTGGCTCGGGCCCTCGATGGCCGCGCGCTCCGACTGGCTCGAACTGTTGAGCCCGGCCGAGCTCGACGAACTGGCACGTGCCTGCGAACCGTGGCTGGTCGAGGGCGCCGACCTCACCGCGTTGACGCGTGAACGGTTCGTGCTGCCCACGGTGTCGGCGCGCATGGCCCGAGTGCGCCACGAGCTGCTCGACGGGCGCGGCTTCGTGCTGCTGCGGGGCGTGCCGGTGGCGCAGTGGGGTCGGCAGCGTTGTGCGGTGGCGTTCTACGGGCTGGGCGCACACCTCGGCCGCGCGCTGTCGCAGAACGCGCAGGGCCACGTGCTCGGCCACGTGCGCGACGTGGGCCTGACATCGCGCGATCCCAACGTGCGCATCTACCAGACGCGCGAACGCCAGACCTTCCACACCGATTCGGCCGACATCGTCGGCCTGTTGTGCCTGCAGACCGCGCAGCGCGGCGGCCTGTCGGCGCTGGTGTCGTCGACCACGCTGTACAACGAGCTGCGCGCGCGCTCGCCCGCGCTGGCGGCGTGTCTGTTCGAGCCGCTGGCCACCGACCGCCGCGGCGAGGTGCCGCCGGGCGCGAAGCCGTACTTCGAGATCCCGGTGTTCAACTGGTTCGCCGGGCGCTTGTCGGCGATCTATCAGCGTCAGTACATCGACTCGGCGCAACGCTTCGACGACGCGCCGCGCCTGAGCACACAACATCGCGAGGCGCTCGATCGGCTCGATGCATTGACCGACGATCCGGCGCTGCACTTCACGATGGCGCTCGAGCCGGGCGACATGCAGTTCGTGCACAACCACGTGCTGCTGCACGACCGCACCGCGTTCGACGATGCGCCCGAGCCCGAGCGGCGGCGCCATCTGCTGCGCCTGTGGCTGGCGCCTGCCGATGCGCGGCCGCTGCCGGCGGTGTACGCACAGCGCTATGGCGGCGTGACACCCGGCGCGCGCGGCGGTGTGCCGAGTGCCGATGGACGATTGCGCGCGCCGCTCGACGGCTGAGCGCGCGTGATGAACTAGCCGCGCTGGTTGGCCTGCAGCAGGTCCGTCGGCGCGCCACTCAGCATCTCGCCGAGCTGCCGCCAGATGGCGCGGGCGCTGGTGTCGGTGAACGCAAACGCGATCCAGCCGAAGCCCTCATGGCGCATGCCGAGGCTGACACGCCCGTCGGCGTCGCGTGTCACGTAGGCCTCGGGTTCGTCCTGCACGGTGAAGGTCACGGCATCCACCGCCTCTTCCTGGCGGCGCGGGACCTCGGGCTCCATCGTCGTGCGCACCTCGGCGAGCTGGTGGATCAACTGGTCGAGCTCCTGCGTGCCGAGCCGGGCCGCGCGAATGCGCAACAGACCGTCACCATCCATCTCGATATCCATCGGTCTTGTCTCCATCCGAATCGGTTCTCAACCCGCAGAGTAAACCCGGAAGGCGATCACGCTTCAGTCCAATGCGA